>NZ_JBEYFC010000483.1:0-6799 GCF_040634175.1 Streptomyces sp. NPDC007162 | reverse complement strand
GCCGTCAGCGGGCGTCGGTGAAGGTCTCCCCCTGCTCCGCCTTGGCGAGAAGCAGCGCGGGCGGGGTGAAACGCTCGCCGTAGGTCTCGGCGAGCTCACGGGCGCGGGCCACGAAGCCCGCGAGGCCGCCTTCGTAACCGTTGACGTACTGGAGGACGCCGCCGGTCCAGCCCGGGAACCCGATGCCGAAGATCGAGCCGATGTTGGCGTCGGCGACCGAGGTGAGGACGCCCTCCTCCAGCAGGCGGACGGTGTCCAGCGCCTCGGCGAAGAGCATCCGCTCCTGCATGTCCCGGAACGGGATCTCGTGGCCGGGCTTCGTGAAGTGCTCGCGCAGACCCGGCCAGAGCGCGGCCCGGCTGCCGTCCTCGGCGTAGTCGTAGAAGCCGGCGCCGCCGCTGCGGCCGGGCCTGCCGAACTCGTCGACCATGCGGTCGACGACCGCCTCCGCCGGGTGTGCCTGCCAGGTGCCGCCCGCCTCCTCGACGGCCAGCTTCGACTCGCGGCGGATCTTCTGGGGCAGGGTGAGGGTCAGCTCGTCCATCAGGGAGAGCACCTTGGCCGGGTAGCCGGCCTGGGCCGCCGCCTGCTCGACGGAGACGGGCTCGATGCCCTCGCCGACCATGGCGACGCCCTCGTTGATGAAGTGGCCGATCACCCGGGAGGTGAAGAAGCCGCGCGAGTCGTTGACGACGATCGGCGTCTTGTTGATCTGCCGGACCAGGTCGAAGGCGCGGGCGAGTGCCTCGTCGCCGGTGCGATCGCCCTTGATGATCTCGACGAGCGGCATCTTGTCGACGGGCGAGAAGAAGTGCAGCCCGATGAAGTCGGCCTGGCGCTCGACGCCTTCGGCGAGGGCGGTGATGGGCAGCGTGGAGGTGTTGGAGCAGAGCAGCGCGTCGGGGGCGACGACGGACTCGATCTCCTGGAACACCTTGTGTTTGAGGGCGGTGTCCTCGAAGACGGCCTCGATCACCGCGTCGCAGCCGGCCAGGTCCTGGGGGTCCGCGGTGGGCGTGATCCGGGCGAGCAGTGCGTCCGCCTTCTCCTGGCTGGTACGGCCCTTGGCGACGGCCTTGGCGCACAGCTTCTCGGAGTAGCCCTTGCCCTTCTGCGCGGCGGCGATCGAGACGTCCTTGAGGACGACGTCGATGCCCGCGCGGGCGCACGAGTAGGCGATCCCGGCGCCCATCATGCCCGCGCCGAGCACGGCGACCCTGGTGACCTCGCGGGGCTCGACGCCCCGCGGGCGGTTGGCACCGGAGTTGACGGCCTGGAGGTCGAAGAAGAACGCCTGGATCATGTTCTTCGAGATCTGTCCGGCGGCCAGCTCCACGAAGTAGCGGGCCTCGATGACCTGGGCGGTCTCGAAGTCGACCTGGCTGCCCTCGACGGCTGCGGCGAGGATGCGGCGCGGCGCCGGGTAGGGCGCGTTGTTGGTCTGCTTGCGCAGGCTCGCCGGGAACGCGGGCAGGTTGGCGGCGAACTTGGGGTTGGCGGGCGTGCCGCCGGGGATCCGGTAGCCCGGCTTGTCCCAGGGCTGCTGTGACTCGGGGTTGGCGTCGATGAAGGCACGCGCCTTGGCCAGCAGTTCGTCCGGGGTGGCGGCCACCTCGTGGACGAGGCCGTTCTGCAGCGCGCGCGTGGCGTTGTACTGGGTGCCCTGGAGGAGGACCTTCAGCAGGGCGTCGGCGATGCCGAGCAGGCGTACGGTGCGGACGACCCCGCCGCCGCCCGGGAGCAGGCCGAGGGTGACCTCGGGGCAGCCGATCTTGGTGCCGGGGGTGTCGAGGGCGACGCGGTGGTGGCAGGCGAGGGCGAGTTCGAAACCGCCGCCGAGGGCCGCGCCGTTGATGGCGGCGACGACCGGTTTGCCGAGGGTCTCGATACGGCGCAGGTTGCGCTTGATCGCGAGGCCGCCGTCGAAGAGGTCCTGGGCGGTCTCGGGGGTGACCCGGATGAGGTCGCGCAGGTCGCCGCCGGCGAAGAAGGTCTTCTTGGCGGAGGTGAGGATGACGCCTCGGACGGAGTCCTGCTCGGCCTCCAGGCGGTCGGCGATCGCGGCGATCGACTCGACGAAGGCCGCGTTCATGGTGTTGGCGGACTGGTTCGGATCGTCGAGGACGAGGGTGACGACGCCGGTGTCGTCCTGTTCCCAGCGGATGGTGGTGCTCTCGGTCATGGTTCGTGTCTCCGTGAGGTCTGGTGGTTCCGCCGGGGTTTCAGACGCGCTCGACGATGGTGGCGATGCCCATGCCGCCGCCCACGCACAGCGTGGCGAGGCCGTAGCGCTTGTCCTGGCGCTCCAGTTCGTCGACGAGCGAGCCGAGGATCATCGCGCCGGTGGCGCCCAGCGGGTGGCCGAGCGCGATGGCGCCGCCGTTGACGTTGACCTTGTCCAGGGACAGGCCCATGTCCTTCACGAAGCGCAGCACGACCGCCGCGAACGCCTCGTTGATCTCGACCAGGTCGATGTCGTCGATGGTGAGGCCGGCCTTGGCGAGGGCCTTGCGGGTGGCGGGGGCGGGGCCGGTGAGCATGATGGTGGGTTCGGAGCCGGAGACGGCCGCCGAGACGATCCGCGCGCGCGGGGTGAGGCCGTGGCGCTCGCCGATCTCCTTGGAGCCGATGGCGACCAGGGAGGCGCCGTCGACGATGCCGGAGGAGTTGCCCGCGTGGTGGACGTGGTCGATCTTCTCGACCCAGTGGTACTTCTGCAGGGCGACCGCGTCGAAGCCGCCGAGTTCGCCGATGTCGGCGAAGGAGGGCTTCAGCTTGCCGAGGGAGTCGGCGGTGGTACCGGGCCGCAGGTGCTCGTCGTGGTCGAGGACGGTGAGGCCCGCGCGGTCCTTCACCGGGACCACGGAGCGGTCGAAGCGGCCCTCCTTCCAGGCGGTCGCCGCCCGCTCCTGGGAGAGCGCCGCGTACTCGTCGACGTCCCGCCGCGAGAAGCCCTCGATGGTGGCGATCAGGTCGGCGCCGATGCCCTGCGGCACGAAGTTGACGGCCAGGTTGGTCATCGGGTCGTTGAACCAGGCGCCGCCGTCCGAGGCCATCGGCACCCGGGACATCGACTCGACGCCGCCGGCGAGGACGAGGTCCTCGAAGCCGGAGCGGACCTTGGCGGCGGCCATGTTGACCGCCTCGAGACCGGAGGCGCAGAAGCGGTTCTCCTGGACGCCGGCCACGGTGTCGGGCAGCCCGGCGGCGATGGCGGCGATCCGCGCGATGTCGGAGCCCTGGTCGCCGACCGGGCCGACGACACCGAGCACGATGTCGTCGATGGCGGCGGGATCGAGGCCCGGGAAGCGGCCCCGGAGCTCGTGGATGAGTCCGACGACGAGGTCGATGGGCTTCGTGCCGTGCAGGGCGCCGTTCGCCTTGCCGCGGCCGCGCGGGGTGCGGATCGCGTCGTACACATACGCTTCGGTGCTCACTGACAAGCCTTTCAACGAGGGTTCGCGCAGAGCGAGGGTGTGGGGTCAGAGCCAGTTCTTGACGGTCTCGACCAGGCGGGCCGGGTCCGGGCCGACGGGGGTGACGTCCAGCATGGTCACGCCGGCCTCGCGGAAGGCCTCGATGCGCTCGCGGACGTAGCCTTCGGGGCCGCACAGGGATATGAGCTCGCAGAACTCGTCGGGAACGGCCGCCGCGGCGTCCCGGTGCCGGCCGTCGAGGTACAGCTCCTGGATGAGCCGGGCCTCCTTCTCGTAGCCGTAGGCGACGGCGAGGTCGTTGTAGAAGTTCTTGCCGGGCGCGCCCATGCCGCCTACGTAGAGGGCGATCCTGGGGCGGACCCGGTCGCGTACGGCGGCCGCGTCGTCGCCGATGGCCAGCAGTCCGCCGGCGACGATCTTCAGCTCGCCGAGGGCCGGGTCACGCCGGGCGGCGCCCTGGGCCAGCGGGGTCCCCCAGACCTCCCCGGCCTTCTCCGGGATGAACAGGGTGGGCAGCCAGCCGTCGGCGATCTCGGCGGTCATCCGGACGTTGGCGGGGCCGAGGGAGGCGACGTAGAGCGGTACCTCGGGGCGGACCGGCCTGGTGAGGATCTTCAGGGGCTTGCCGAGGCCGCCCGGGCGCGGCATGTCGGTGATGCCGTGGTGGTCGATGGTTTCGCGGCGCAGGATCCGCCGGGTCAGCTCGATGGTCTCGCGGGTGCGGCCGAGCGGCTTGTCGTAGGCCTTCCCGTGCCAGCCCTCGACCACCTGCGGTCCTGAGGCGCCGAGACCGATGATCGCCCGGCCGCCGGAGATCGCGTCGAGGCCGGCCGCCGTCTGGGCGATGAGGGCGGGGGTGCGGGAGTAGACGTTGAGGATCGCGGAGCCGATCTTCATCCGTTCGGTGCGGGCGGCCAGGTAGCCCATGATGGTGGGCGAGTCGAAGCCGTAGGCCTCCGCGACCCAGACCGCGTCGAGGCCCGCCGATTCCAGCGCGGCCGCCTGGTCCGCGGCTCCGCGCGGGTCACCCGCGTAGTCGAGGAAGGTCGAGAGCTCCATCAGGTGGTGTCCTTGTCGTCGTCCTTGCGGCGGTCGCCGTCCCCGCGGCGCTCCTCGTCGTCGTCCTGGTCGTCGGGCGCCGCGGCGTCGAGCAGGGCCGGTACGGCCCAGTCGCGGGCCACCTCGGCGGTGTCGGCGCCCGGCCGCGCGGGGGCGGTGCGCACGCTCGTGGGGGTCGCGGAGAAACGGGGGGCGGGGGCCGGCTGGGTGATGCCGCCGTGGTCGGTGAAGGTGGCGCGGGCGGCCAGGTGGGGGTGGTGCGGGGCCTCACTCAGGGACAGCACGGGGGCCACGCAGGCGTCGGAGCCCTCGAAGACCGCCGTCCACTCGTCCCGGGTGCGTGCCTTGAAGCGGGCGGCGACCCGCTCGCGCAGCTCGTCCCAGCGGGTCCAGTCCTTGCGGGCGCCGGCCAGGTCCTCCAGGCCGCCGAGCAGGTCGAGGAACTCGGCGTAGAACTGCGGCTCCAGGGCGCCGACCGCCATGTACCCGCCGTCGGCGGTCTCGTAGGTGCCGTAGTACGGGCAGCCGCCGTCCAGCAGGTTGGCGGCGCGCCGGTCCTGCCAGCCGCCCGCGGCCAGCATGCCGTGGATCATCGTGGCGAGATGCGCGGTGCCGTCCACGATGGCGGCGTCCACCACCTGGCCGGTGCCGGTCGTGCGCGCGTGGTGGAGCGCCGCCAGGACGCCGACCACGAGGTAGAGGGAGCCGCCCGCGTAGTCGCCGAGGAGGTTGGCGGGTACCGCCGGTGGTTCGTCGGGGCGGCCGATCATGCCGAGGGTGCCGGTGAGGGCGATGTACGCGATGTCGTGCCCGGCGCGGTGGGCCAGCGGCCCCTCCTGGCCCCAGCCGGTCATCCGGCCGTAGACCAGCCGGGGGTTGCGGGCGTGGCAGTCCGCGGGGCCGACGCCGAGGCGCTCGGCGACGCCGGGGCGGTAGCCCTCGACGAGGATGTCGGCCCGTGCGGCGAGACCGAGGACACGGGCGGGGCCGTCCGGGGACTTCAGGTCGACGAGCACCGAGCGCTTGTTGCGGTTGGTGACGTCGTACGCCGGGTCGATCGCCAGCCCCGGGCCGCCGGGCCGGTCGACGCGGACCACGTCGGCGCCCAGGTCGGCCAGGAGCATCGCGGCGAACGGGCCCGGTCCGATGCCGGCCAGCTCGACCACGCGCACGCCGGAGAGCGGGCCCTGTCCTGGCGTCCCTGCCGTGGTCATGCCGCCTCCGGTCCGATGGAGTCGTGTGACACAACTGATGTAACACCGATGATGCTAAGAACACGTTCCACTGGGCACAAGAGTGGACGAGCAAGCGCTTAGTCAAGATACCCGGTGGGGGTGCGTCCGCACCCTTCACGCTAGCCTCAGCCACCGACAACGGCGCGGGTTCGACGACCAAGAGGTGTCATGAGCAGGCTGAAAGCGACGGACCGTCCCTACGACATCGTCCTCTTCGGGGCCACCGGCTTCGTCGGCGAGCTCACCGCCGAGTACCTGGCCGCGCACGCACCCGAGGGCCTGCGCTGGGCGGTGGCGGCCCGCGACGAACGCAGGCTGCGGGCGCTGCGCGAGCGGCTGCCGGGCGGCTCGAAGGTCGGCCTGCTGCGCGCCGACGTCACGGAACCGGCCTCTGTCCGCGCCCTCGCCGAGCACGCGCGCGTGGTGGCCTCCACGGTCGGTCCGTACGGCCGTCACGGCGAGGAGCTGGTCGCGGCCTGCGCGGACACCGGGGCCGACTACCTGGACCTGTGCGGTGAGCCCGAGTTCGTCGACCTGATGTACGTCCGCCACGACGCACGCGCGCGGGAGACCGGCGCCCGTCTGGTGCACGCGTGCGGTTTCGACTCGGTGCCGCACGACCTGGGGGCGTACTTCACGGTCGGCCGCCTGCCGGAGGGTGTGCCGCTGACCGTGGACGGTTTCGTGACCGCCGACGCGACGTTCTCCGGCGGCACCTTCGCCTCCGCGCTGGAACAGTTCGCGCGTCCCCGGCAGATGGCAGCCGCCGCGCGGGACCGGGCCCGGCACGAACCCCGGCTGATGGGCCGGCGGGCGAGCGCGCCGGCCGGAGCGCCGCGGTTCGCCGGCGAGATCGGCGCCTGGGCGCTGCCGCTGCCCACCATCGACGCCCAGATCGTGCGCCGTTCGGCGAGGGCCCTGGACCGTTACGGCCCCGACTTCCGCTACCGGCACTATGCGGCTGTCCGGCATCTGCCGGTGGCGCTCGGCGGCGTGGCGGCCGTGGGCGCGGTCCTCCGCTCGACCTGGATCACCGCCCTCATCGCCGTGGCGTTCGGCCTGACGCTG
>NZ_JBEYFC010000482.1:0-6814 GCF_040634175.1 Streptomyces sp. NPDC007162 | reverse complement strand
GCCTGTCGGGCCGAGCTCAGCCCCCGTACGGTCGGGCTGCCCGAAACCGACCGGCGCCGTCGCGTGGCCGGACTGCGCCGGGACGAGGTGGCCGTGCTGGCCGCCATCAGCACCGACTATTACACCCGCCTGGAGCAGGGCCGTATAGCCCCCTCCGCGTCCGTGCTGGCCGAGCTTGTCCGGGTCCTGCACCTCAGCGATGACCAGCGAGACCATCTGTTCGAGCTGGCAGGAAAGGAAGTCGGCCGGGCGCGGCGGCGAGCCCCGCAGAAGGCGCACCCCCGGCTGCGCACCGTCCTTAACGAGCTCAGCCTGGCCCCTGGTGTGATCCTGGGCCGGCATCTGGACATCCTGGCGTGGAACCCGACGGCCGCCGCCCTGTTCGGCACCGATTTCGCGAAGGTCCCCCAGCAGCAGCGCAACTACGTCCGGCTGCTCTTCACCGCCCCGGCCATGCGAACGCTGTACGCCGACTGGGAGGACTCCGCCCGCAACGCCGTGGCCGTGCTGCGGCAGCAGGCCGCGGCCTGCCCCGACGACCGGAGACTGGCCGACCTCGTCGGTGAGCTGTCGGTTCAGGACGACCAGTTCCGCCAGTGGTGGGGAGGTCGCCCTGTGGTGGCCCGGACCGGCGGCACCAAGGTGTTCGACCACCCGGTCGCCGGCGAACTCTCCCTCGCCTGGGACGCCCTCACCTGTGTGGCCGACCCCGATCAGCAGCTGATCGTCTGGAGCGCCGAACCCGACTCGCGTGCGTACGAGGGCCTGTGCTTCCTTTCCTCCTGGGCGGCGGCCACCGCCGTGAATTCTTGAAATCGACAGGTGATTGTAGGCGTAAGCCAGGGATAACAAAGCCAGGGAGGAATCCTTCCTACCTTCGCTGTCGAATTCCGTGCCATGCTTCCAGAGCACGATTCACACAGTCTTTTTCGAGGAGCAATACCCCCATGTCCTCCACCTCCCGTCCCACTGTCGCCGTCGCTTTCCATTCCGGCTACGGCCACACTGCCGTCATAGCCGAGGCCGTGGCGCGCGGCGCTGCGGAAGCCGGTGCCGAGGTGATCTCCATCCCCGTGGACACGATCACCGACGAGCAGTGGGCGCAGCTGGACGCCGCCGACGCCATCATCTTCGGTGCCCCCACCTACATGGGCACCGCCTCCGCCGCCTTCCACACCTTCGCCGAGACCAGCAGCAAGCGCTGGTACACCCAGACCTGGGCCGACAAGATCGCCGCCGGCTTCACCAACTCCGGTGCCAAGAACGGCGACAAGTCCTCGACCCTGGGCTACTTCTTCACCATGGCCGCCCAGCACGGCATGCACTGGGTCAGCCTCGGTGTCCAGCCGGGCTGGGCCTCCACCGAGGGCAGCGAGGACGACATCAACCTTTTGGGCTACTTCGTCGGTGCGGGCGCGCAGACTCCGGTCGATGCCGGCCCGGAGGCGGTCCACAAGTCCGACATCGCCACCGCCGAAGGCCTCGGCGCCCGCGTCGCGCAGCAGACCGCCTTCTTCCGCGCCGGCCGCGCCGCCCTCGCCGCCTGAACCCCAAGAACTCACCCACAGCCTGACCCGCAAAGGAGCAGCACCATGTCCGACTCCCCGAACCTCGCTCTCGTCCGCCGCCTCTACGACTCCGGCATGGCCCCGGACGTCGTCGCCGAGGTCATCGACCCCGACATCGTCTGGGACATCACCCCTGGCTTCCCCTACGGCGGCGTCTACAAGACCTGGGCGAGCGCCGGCGGCGACTTCTTCGGCCGGCTCGCGCCGCGCTTCACCTCCTTCGGCGCGGTGGCCGAGGAGTTCTACGACGTCGGTGAGCACGTCTTCGTCCGTGGCCACTACCACGCCGTGTCCAAGTCCGGCGAGGAGTCGGACGCGCGCTTCATCCACCTGTGGACGGTCGGCGGCGGCAAGCTCACGCACCTGATCCAGGCGGCCGACAGCCACGTCGTCCAGCAGGCCGCCAACAACTGACCGTTCGTACTCACTCCAGGGAGCACCCCATGGCGAAGATTCTCTTCCTCATCACCGCCGCCGATCACTGGACCCTGGCCGACGGGTTCGAGCAGCCGGCCGGTTTCTGGGCCGAGGAGGCCATCGGTCCGTACGGCGTCTTCAAGAAGGCCGGCTACGAGATCTCCGCGGCCACCCCGGGCGGCATCCCGCCGACCGCCGACCCGCTCAGCCTCACCCCGGACTTCAACGGTGGCGAGGAGGGCGCCGAGCGGATGAAGACGGCCCTGCACGAGGCCACCGAACTGACGAACCCCGTCCGCATCGAGGACGTGAACATCGACGACTATGACGCGGTGTTCGTCCCCGGCGGATGGGGCCCGATGGAGGACCTGTCCGACGACCCCGCGGCCGGCCGGCTGCTCAGCGACTGGCTTGCCTCCGGCAAGCTCGTGACGCTGGTCTGCCACGGCCCGGCCGCGTTGCTGTCCACCGTGGACGCCGATGGCAAGTCCCCGTTCGCCGGCTATCGCCTGACCGGTCTGTCCAACTCCGAGGAAATCCAGAACGGCCTGGCCGACCGGGCGAAGTGGCTGCTTGAGGACCGTCTGGTCGCGGACGTGGGCGCGGACTACCGCAAGGGCGAGGAGAACTTCGCCCCCCACATCGAGGTGGACCGCACCCTCATCACCGGCCAGAGGCGACCTGGGGCAGGGCCGCGGCGCTGGTGGCGAGGGTGTTCTTCAGGACGGCGTTGGCGGGGGTGTTGAAGGCCGCGGCCTGTTGGGCGGTCTTGACCGGCGGGATGGAGCTGTAGGCGGTGTTGAGGATCTTCTGCTCGTCGTCGCTGGTCATGAACTTCACGAACCTGGTGGCGCCGTCGAGGTTCTTGGTGTTCTTGAAGACGGCCAGGTTGATGCCGGCGACCATCGAGTTGACCTGGGTGCCGGTGCCGGGGGTGCCGGACCGCACGGGCACCGGGGCGATGCCGTAGTCGCTGTCGCTCATGCCCTGCGACGTGAGGTTGGCGGACGCCGACTGCCACAGCAGCATGGCCTGCTTGCCCTTGGCGAAGTCGCTCACCGACTGGTTCTGCGCGTACTCGGCGTCGCCGGTCGGGATGACCTTGTCCTTGGCCATCAGGTCGACGTACTGCTGGACCGCGGCCACGATCTTGGCGTTGGTGAAATCCGGTTTGCCGTCGGAGGTGAAGAAGTCGGCGCCGTGCTGCTTGGCGAAGACGAAGACGTGGTGGATGTTCTCCGAGACGTTGCCGCCCTCGGCGCCGAGCACCGACTTGCCCCTGGCGGATATCTTCTTGCCGTCGGCGGTCAACTCGTCCCAGGTGACCGGGGGCTTGGCGATGCCGGCGTCGGCGAAGATCTTCTTGTTGTAGTAGAGCGCGTACGCCATCGAGTACAGCGGTACCGCGGCCGGGTCCTTGCCCTCGGCGCCCGTGGAGCCCAGCGCGGAGTCGACGAAGCGGTCCCTGCCGCCGATCTTTGCGAAGTTCTTCGCGTCCCAGGGCAGCAGCGCGCCCGTCGCCTGCAACGAGGCGCTCCAGGTGTTGCCGATGTTCAGCACGTCGGGGCCCTGGCCCGAGGTGGTCGCGGTCAGGATCCGGTTGAGCAGGTCCGACCAGGGCACGACCTCCAGCTTGACCTTGATGCCGGTCTGCTTCTGGAACTTGTCGAGCTCCGGCTGGAGCACCTTCTTGTCGACCTCGATGCTGGCGCCCTGGTTGGAGGCCCAGTAGGTGAGCGTCTTCGGGGAGTCGTTCGACCCGCCCCCGGTGGACGAACCGCCACCGCAGGCCGTGGCCGCGAGGGCGAGAGACATGGTGACGGCGCCTACGGCCGCGGCTCGGATGCTGCGCATGGCTCCAGCTGTGCCTTTCCGGGAGTGGAGAACCCCGAGAGGGCTTCACACAGGTCGGCCCCCGAAGCCCCTCATGGCTTAATTTAGGACGTGAGTTAATACTCCGATCAGGGGTGCGTCAAGAGATCCGGCACGGGTGCCGACGCGGGCGACCGGGGGAACAGCCGGTTCCGGGGCGGAGGTCGACGGCGCCCGGGGGTGTGACCTGGGCCGAAGCGCCCAGATCCGGACGGAGCGGTGGCCGGCCGCCGTTCCGCAACGGTTGTGTTTCGACGGTGAGCAGGGAGGCAGGTCATGGCCTCGCGTCCGGTGGCGGGGCAGCGGGACAGCAGTGGGGGCCGGGAGGTCTCCCCCCGGCCCCCACCCCCACGTCACCGGGCGGTCATCGCCCCGGCCGGGGCCGGGGCGTAGCCCGTCGGGGTGGCGGTGAAGGTGCCGCGGCCCCGGGTGCGCCCTCGTAGACGGGTCGCGTAGCCGAAGAGTTCGGCCAGGGGTACGGTCGCCGTCAGCACCGCCGCCCCGCCCCGGGACTCCGAGCCGGTCACCCGGCCGCGCCGGGCCGCCAGGTCGCCGAGCACGCCGCCGACGGCCTCCTCGGGCACGGTGACCGCGACCTCTGCGACCGGCTCCAGCAGGACCATCGCGCATGCCCGCAGCGCCTCCCGGAGACCGGACCGGCCCGCCGCGCGGAACGCCGTGTCGGAGGAGTCCTTCACATGCGTCGAGCCGTCGGTCAGGGTGACTCGCAGCCCGGTGACCGGATGCCCGCCGAGCGGACCCTCGGTGAGGGCGTCCCGGCAGCCGGCCTCGACCGCGCGGACGTACTCCTGCGGCACCCGTCCGCCCACGACCGCCGACCGGAACTCGAAACCGCCGCGCTCCCCCAGGGGCTCGACGTCCAGGACGACGTGCGCGAACTGCCCCGCACCGCCGTTCTGGTGCACGTGCCGGTGGACCTGGCCGGTGACCCCGCGGACCACGGTCTCCCGCAGGGCGACGCGCGGCCGGCCCACCGTCACCTCGGGTCCGCCGGCACGGCGGATCTTCTCCACGGCGACCTCCAGGTGCAGTTCCCCCATTCCGGACAGCACGGTCTGCCCTGTCTCGGCGTCGGTGCGCACCACCAGCGAGGGGTCCTCCTCGGCGAGCCGGGACAGCGCCTGGGCCAGCCGTTCGGTGTCGGTACGGCGGCGGGCCTCGACGGCGACGGACACCACCGGTTCCGCGACGCGGGGCGGTTCCAGCAGCAGCGGGGCGTCCGGGGCGCACAGCGTCGCGCCGGGGCGGGCCGACTTCAGCCCGACGACGGCGACGATGTCACCGGCCACCGCGCGGTCGAGCGGCTCGTGCCGGTCGGCCATGACGCGGAGGATGCGCGCGACGCGTTCGGTGCGGCGCGTCGCCGGGTCCCACACGGTGTCTCCCTTCTCGATCGTGCCCGAGTAGACACGGACATGGGTGAGGCGCCCGGTGGCGGTCGCGGTCACCTTGAACGCGAGCGCCGCGAACGGTGCGCCGGGGTCGGCGGGCCGCCGCTGCTCGGCACCCCGGTAGGTGCCGCGCACGGCGGGGACGTCGAGCGGCGACGGCAGGTACGCCACGGCCGCGTCCAACAGCGGTTCGATGCCCCGGTTGCGGTAGGCGGAGCCGCACAGCACCACCACGCCGTCGCCGGTGCGGGTGAGGTCGCGCAGGGCGGTGACCAGGGTGCCGGTGGACAGCCGGCCGGCCGGCGCGCAGAACTCCTCCAGCGCGGCCGGGTGCAGTTCGGCCACCTTCTCCTCCAGCACCCGTCGCCGTCGGCGCGCTTCCTCGCCGAGGTGCGCGGGCACCGGCCCCGCCACCGCCGCGGCGCCGCCGTCCGCCCAGACCAGTGCGCGCATGCGCACCAGGTCGACGACGCCGGTGAAGCCGTCCTCCCTGCCGATGGGCAACTGGACGACGAGCGGGGCCGGGTGCAGTCGGGCCCGGATCGACTCGACGGCTCTGTCGAGGTCGGCGCCCGCGCGGTCCAGCTTGTTGACGAAGGCGATCCTGGGCACGCCGTGCCGGTCGGCCTGCCGCCACACCGACTCGCTCTGCGGCTCCACACCGGCCACCGCGTCGAACACGGCGATCGCGCCGTCGAGGACGCGCAGGGAGCGCTCGACCTCGTCGGCGAAGTCGACGTGGCCGGGAGTGTCGATGAGGTTGACCCGGTGACCGTCCCAGGCGCAACTGACGGCCGCCGCGAAGATGGTGATGCCGCGGTCGCGTTCCTGGGGGTCGAAATCGGTGACGGTGGTGCCGTCGTGGACCTCGCCGCGTTTGTGGATGGTGCCGGTGGCAAAGAGTATGCGTTCGGTGACGGTGGTCTTTCCGGCGTCGACGTGGGCGAGGATGCCCAGGTTGCGAACGGCGGCAAGGGGGTCGACGGAGTTGTGGCGGAGTTCGGTGCGCACGGCCCGAGGCCTTTCGAATGGAGTACCCGGAACAGCGTCCGGACGGTCGGCGCAATTTCCCGTGCGGCAAGGTTCACCGAGGCGCGACTGACAGCATGTCAAAGTCCGGGCATATGCCGGAGATTGGGAGTTCAGCCGAGCGTCACGGAGTCCGGTGCCGGCCGCGCGGCGGGCACCGGAGTGACGGGGACACGAGGATCACCTCGTAGCGGGAACGGGGAGAGACGACGGCCGCGCGCACACGCATGACCCTCTCCCCTCGTTCGTCCGGACTCGTCACGGCACCACACCAGGACCGCGTTCCACGGCTACGGTGCGTGATACCGAGTGAGTGTAGGCAGCGGGCACGGGACACGGCACCCGGTTTTCGAGCGAGACACCGGTTTCGTTCCTTTTCTCCACCCTCAGGGAATTGCACGGCTCATTGACCCGGCATTTTCCGGACATTCATCCGGCCGACGCCGACAACTCCACGCACACGGAAGGCGCTTTCCGCCCCGGCAGCCAAGAACGCCGCAACTCCAGCGATTGGCC
>NZ_JBEYFC010000481.1:0-6839 GCF_040634175.1 Streptomyces sp. NPDC007162 | reverse complement strand
GCGAGGACCAGGGTGGTGGAGGAGTCGGAGATGCCGGTCAGGTGGGTCAGCATGGGCACGAGGTAGCTGTAGACCGCGAAGAAACCGCCGAACCCGACGACGGCGGTCGCCAGTCCGATGAAGACCTGCCGGTTGCCCATCGCCCGCAGTTCCCGGCGGATGCCCGCCTGCGGGCCGCGCGGCTGGTGGGGGACGAGGAGGGCGAGCGCGGCCAGCGCCACCAGGCCGATGACGGCGACCGCGCAGTAGGCGTAGCGCCAGCCCAGGTGCTGACCGAGGGCCGTACCGGCGGGGACGCCGATGATGTTCGCGATGGTGAGGCCCAGGAAGACCCGGGAGACGGCGCGGGCGGCGCGGTCCGGGGCCACCAGCCTGGAGGCGACGACCGCGCCCACGCCGAACAGTGCGCCGTGCGGCAGTCCGGCCAGGAAACGGGCGGCGAAGAGCAGGCCGAAGTTCGGGGCGAGCGCGGACGCCGTGTTGCCGACCACGAACAGCCCGGTCAGCAGGAGCAGCAGTCGCTTGTGGGGGACGCGCGCGCCGATGCCGGTCAGTACGGGGGCGCCGACGACGACGCCGAGAGCATAGGCCGACACGAGGTTGCCGGCGTGCGGCACGGAAACTCCGACGCCGTCCGCTATCTGGGGCAACAGTCCCATGGTGGCGAACTCGGTGGTGCCGATGCCGAACGTGACGACGGCGAGGGCCAGCAGAGCCAGAGGCATGGTGAGCGGGAAGACCTTTCAAAGACGGCGGTCCGGGGACGGTCAGCGGGGACGGGGGCTCCGCAGACGCTTCCGCCTCCGGGGCCGACCGCGCCGAGCACCGTTGCCCAGCACACCCCAAGAACGTTGCAGCGGGATGACATGCGCACACATTCCTGGATTGGCGCTCACAAGGCGGTGACCTGCGTCACCCCGGTCCGCTTGCGAGAGCTCCCCGGAACGCCGCGAGCACCTGTGCGGTGAGTTCGTCCTCGGTCAGTGCGGTGTCCACCCGGATCGTGCGCGGGTGGAGTCGCGCCGTTTCCGCGCGGAGCCGTTCCGTGAACATGCGGTCGCGAGCGGCTCGGGTGGTGCGAGCGGCGTGGTCCGCCATCACGTCGTCGGTCGCGTAGTGGTGCCGGTCGGTGAGCAGGCGGCCGCCGGTCGACTTGCCCGCCCCAGGGCCGCCGCCGCGTCCGCCATGCCACCCACACGGGTGACGGGCCCTCACATCGCCCTGCCGGAAAAGGAATTCAGTCGGAACGACTGGCGCATCACACGTGCCACCGGGTATCTCATGCCTCTGACAGCGTTGGCACTCCGTGCCCTGCCAGAGTGAAGGGAATCCCCGTGCGTCTGCGCCCCCTGCGCGTCCTGTGCTGTTCCGCCGTCCTCGCCCTGTCGGCGCCCGTCCTGCTCCCGGGCACCGCGTCGGCGGCGGTGCCCACCTCCCCGGTCTACCTCCAGAACTACGTCACCGGCCTCGACGCGGCCGACAGCGGTGGCACCGTCGTGGCCCACAACCCCAAGGGCAACGAGGACCACCAGCAGTGGTCGCCGGTCGCGGTCGGCGGCGGTTACCAGCTACGGAACGCCGACGAGTCCGGCACCTGCCTCGGACGCAGTGGCACCGCCGCGGTGACCGCCGCCTGCGGCGCCGACGGCACCACCTGGAGCGTCACCGCCGGCGCCGACGGCACCTACACGGTCACGGCCCCGGGCACCGCGCAGTACCTCACCGGTTCGTCGTCGGACACCGGCGTCGTACAGCTCGGCTCCGCGGGCGACCTCGCCCGCTGGTACCTGACCCCGGTCTCGTACGCCACCTCGGCGATGCCCTCAGCCGACACCCGCACCCTCGACCAGGTCACCTTCCTCACCGCGCACAACGCCTTCGCCAACGGCGCCGACGGGAACTTCGCCTCGTTCCCCGTCAACCTGTTCCCCAACCAGAACTACGGCATCAGCCGCCAGCTGAACGACGGCGTGCGCGGCTTCATGCTCGACGACTACACCGTCTCCGGCCAGGCCGTCCTCTGTCACAACAGCTGCGACGGCGTCAGCAGCCCCGTGCCGCTCGCCACCGACCTCCAGCGCATCGTCGACTTCCTCAAGGCCCACCCCGGTCAGTTCGCCACGGTCTTCCTGGAGGACTACGCCTCCTCCGACGTACTGAAGTCGTCCCTGGCGTCCGTCAGCGGCCTCTACGACGTGCTGTACCGGCCGGACCAGGAGGGCGCGGCCACCAAGGGCTGGCCCACGATGGCCGATCTCGCCGCCCGCGGCAAGCAGCTCCTGATCTTCAGCGACCGCACCCGGGCGAGCGACACCGCGGACGGCTGGACCACCCGGGACACCTTCGGCGTCATGTACCAGCGCGAATGGACCGTGGAGAACTACTGGTCCATGGGCGGCGGACTCGGAGACTCCGACTGGTCCTGCTACAGCCGCTGGGGCACCGGCAGACCCCTCACCGCCGACTCGTCCGCCTTCCACCCGCTGTTCGTCATGAACCACTTCCGGGACTACCCCATCGCCTCCACCGCCGCCACGGACAACGGCAAACTCCTCAACCGCGCCCAGAACTTCTGCACGCCCGCCGCTCGCAAGAAGCCCAACTACCTTGCCGTGGACCGCTACGACACCGGCTCCCCCACCCCGCTCTCGGCCGTGGGCACGCTCAACACCTACATACTCGCGCCGGGCCAGTGAGTGAACGGCCGGTCCGTCCCGCGGGCGGGCCCGCCGTCGCTCCCGCACCTGTCCCGTCCCCCGGCGAGCCCCAGAAAGGGGCGTCCATGGCTGAGTTGACCCGTCGCAGACTCCTCGGTTCGGCCGCGGGCGCGCTCGGTGGCGCCGCGGCCCTCACGCTGCTGCCACCCAGCGTCCAGAAGGCCGTCGCCGCCGGGCCCCCGCGCGGCGGCTCCCCGCACGACATCGAACACGTCGTCATGCTGATGCAGGAGAACCGGTCCTTCGACCACTACTTCGGCACCCTCCCCGGCGTCCGCGGCTTCGCCGACCCGCGTGCGCTGCGGCTGGACGACGGGCGGTCCGTCTTCTACCAGCCCGACGCCGCCAACCCCAGGGGCTATCTGCTGCCGTTCCACCTCGACACGCGCAGGTCTAGCGCCCAGGCCATCCCCTCCACCAGCCACGCCTGGTCGGTGCAGCACCAGGCCTGGAACAACGGCAAAATGGACCGCTGGCTGCCTGCCCACCGTGCCGCCGACGGTGCCGCCGCCCCCTACGTCATGGGTTACTACACCCGCGAGGACATCCCCTTCCAGTTCGCCCTCGCGGAGACCTTCACCGTCTGCGACCACTACTACTGCTCCGTCCTGGGGCCCACCTGGCCCAACCGTCTGATGTGGATGACCGGGAGCATCGATCCGGCCGGCACCCACGGCGGCCCGGTCATCGGCAACGTCGCCCCGACGCCGTACCGGTGGACCACCTACGCCGAGCGGCTGCAGGCCGCGGGGGTCAGCTGGAAGGTCTACCAGCAGGAGGACGACTACAGCTGCAACGTGCTGGAGCAGTTCGCCGCGTTCAAGAACGCGAAGCCGGGCAGCGACCTGTACGAGCGCGGGGTGCGCCCGCAGCCCGAGGGCACCTTCGAGGACGACGCCCGCAACGACCGCCTGCCGGACGTCAGCTGGATCATGCCGACCAGCTTCCAGTCGGAGCACCCCGACTACCTGCCCGCCGCCGGCGCGGACTTCGTCGCCGCGAAGATCGAGGCCATCGCCGCCAACCCCGAGGTGTGGCGCAAGACCGTGTTCATCCTCGCCTACGACGAGAACGACGGTCTGTTCGACCACGTGGCACCGCCCACCCCACCGGTTGGCACACCGGACGAGTTCATCCAGGGGCTGCCGATCGGCGGCGGCTTCCGGGTCCCGGCCGTCATCGTCTCCCCCTGGACCGTCGGCGGCTGGGTCGCCTCCGAGGCCTTCGACCACACCTCCGCCCTGCGGTTCCTCGAACGCCTCACCGGCGTCGAGGAACCCAACGTCAGCCAGTGGCGCCGGCGCGCGTTCGGCGACCTCCTCTCGGCCTTCCGCTTCCGCGACGCCCGCCCGCGGCCGCCGCGGCTGCCGCACGACACCGCCCAACAGCTGGCGAAGGCGGTGGAGGAGGTCGCCACCCTCCCCGAGCCCGTCCTCCCTGGGGCCGACCAGATCTACCCCCGCCAGGAAAAGGGCCACCGCCCGCATCTGTGACCTGCCAGCATGTGCGCATGACGACGACACCGCACGGCACTCCCGTCCCCGGGACGGTGATCACGCGATGAGAGCGGTCCGGTTCCACGGCTACGGCGGAATCGAGGTACTGCGGGTCGATGAGGTGGCGCGGCCCGCGCCGGGCCCCGGGCAGGTGCTGGTCGAGGTCCGGGCCGCCGGGATCCAGCCCGGCGAGGTGATGATCCGCGAGGGAGCCCGGCACGGACGCTGGCCGGCGACGTTCCCGTCCGGGCAGGGCAGCGATCTCGCCGGTGTCGTGGCCGAGACCGGTCCCGAAGTACGTGGTTTCGCGGTGGGCGACGAGGTCCTCGGCTTCACCCACCGGCGGGCGAGCCACGCGGAATACGTCGTGGTCGACGACGTGAACCTGGTGTCCCGCCCGAAGGGGCTCGACTGGGACGTGGCCGGGGCGCTGTACGTGGCCGGCACCACCGCCTACGCCACCGTGTTCGCGGTGGACCCCCAGCCCGGCGACACCGTGGTGGTGTCCGGTGCGGCAGGCGGGGTCGGGGCGCTCGCCGTACAGCTGGCGCGACGGCGGGGCGCCACCGTCATCGGGCTGGCGAGCGACCGGAACCACGCCTGGCTCGCGGACCACGGCATCGTCCCGGTCGCCTACGGAGCGGGCGCGGCGGAGCGGGTCCGGCAGGCCGCCGACGGGCGCGTCGACGCGTTCATCGACACCCACGGCGACGGCTATGTGCGCATGGCCGTGGAACTCGGGGTGCGGCCGGACCGGATCAACACGATCCGCGACTGGTCCGCCGCGGGCGAGGTGGGCGCGCGGACCTACGGGGAGGGCTCGGCGGCGTGTGCGGTCGTCCTCGGTGAACTCGCCCGGCTCGCCGCGCGTGGGGATCTGGACGTGCCGATCGCCGGCGTGTACCCGCTGGAACGCGTGCGGGAGGCGTTCCGTGAACTCGAAGGGCGGCACGCCCGAGGCAAGATCGTGCTCCGGCCGTAACGGCCTGCCAGGGGCGCCGTCGGCGGCGGCGAAGTGCGCGTTCACCCGGTGATGGCGGGCGTCGGACCGTGGCGTGCGGGGTGCTCGGGGCATGCTGGAACCATGATGGTGCTCGCCGTGCTCTTCGCCGTCCTGGGTGCCGTCAGCAACGCGACGGGCACGGCCTTCCAGCGCAAGGCCGCGTCCACCCTGCCGGGCCGTACCGGACTGCGCCTGCTGCTCGCGCTGGCCCGGCGGCCCGCCTGGGCTGTCGGGATCGCCGGGGTCACGGGGGCCGCCGTCTTCCAGGCACTCGCGCTGGTCAACGGCCCGATGGCGCTGGTGCAGCCGCTGTTCATGCTGGAGCTGCCGTTCGCCCTGCTGATCGCCGTGCCGTTGCTGCACCGTCGGCCGAACCCGGCGGGCTGGTGGGCGATCGCGGGCGTGGTGGCGGGTCTGGCCCTGCTGCTGGCCTCGGCCGCGCCGCACGGGGGCCGGCAGCAGGCGCCGATGACCCGCTGGATCCCGGTCCTGGCCCTGACCCTGGGCGCCATCGCCGTGACCGTGCTGCTCGTGAGGTCGTCCTCGTCACCGTTGTTCCGCGCGGCGGCCCTGGCCACGGGCGCCGCGGTCGGCAACGCGCTCGCCGCCGCGTTCATGAAGTCGGCCACCGACCGCCTCGCCGACGCGGGCCTGCCGGCCTTCCTCACCACCTGGCAGACGTACGCCTGCGCGCTCACCGGGATCGCGGCGCTGATGTTCCTGGAGAACGCGCTGCAGGCCGGTCCGCTGGTCGCCTCCCAGCCGGCGCTGACCATCGGCGACGCGGCGGTGAGCCTGACGCTGGGGGTCATCCTGTTCGGCGAGTCGGTCCGTACCGGCTGGTGGCTGCTGCCCGAGGCGATCGGGGCCGGCCTGATCCTGTGGGGTGTCGTCCGGCTCACCCGGGTCGTACCGCACCTCAAGAACGTCACCGGGTGAGGTCGGCACCGCCCGGACTCCGACCGTTCAGTGGCCGTTACACACACCCGCCGTTCGCCGGTCCCGGGGACGGTGAGATGATCACCGGGTGGGGTGGAAGAACTCGTTCGGCGCCGGACGCGCCGACCCGACACGCCGTGATCCGGCGTCCCTGATCACCGAGTTGCCCTTCCACCCTCCCGAAAGGGGAACAGAAGTGTCCGTGTTTCAGCGCATCCTGGTCGCCGTCGATCCCAGCCCCGCCCGCGGCTCCGCCGTGCGACTGGCCGGTGAGCTGGCGCAGCTGACGAACGCCGAGGTCCGCGTCGTGCACGTCATCACCTCCGCCGTCTCCGTGTCCGCGGTCGTCGCCCTGGAGGACGACACCGAGGCGAAGTCCGTTCTGGACGAGGCGCTGGCGGATCTGCGCGAGCGGGGGATCAAGGCCGAGGGGACCCTCGTGCGGGGGCTCACGACGCAGGTCGCGGACGTCATCTCGGAGACGGCCGAGGAGTTCGGTGCCGATCTCATCGTGCTGAGCCCGCACCACCGCAACGCCGTCGAGGCGTTGTTCGACCCGCGGGTGAGTGACGCCGTCGCGCACCGCACCGCCACGGCGGTCCTGCTCGCCCCGGCGGACGGCACCAAGGCCTGACCGGCACGAACCCGAGCCGCAGCGGGTTCTCGCGGTCGTCGGCGCGCGGC
>NZ_JBEYFC010000480.1:0-6878 GCF_040634175.1 Streptomyces sp. NPDC007162 | reverse complement strand
ATCGGCTCGTCCGGCAGCTGAGCGATGCGCCGGTCGCGGTCTACGCCGCCGACTGGACGCTGGTCAGCGCCGGCAGCAGCAGGGCGTCCATGACCGCGATGAGCTGGTCAGCGTCGGCCTCGGTGCCGGTGAAGAGCTTCTCCACGAAGACGCTGCCCATGAGGAACGTCTCGGCGTGTGCCAGGGCTGGATTGTCGGCGCGGATCGTTCCGCGCGCGACGTGCCGGGCCAGGATGGTGCGCAGCGCGCCGAGGTAAGGGGCGAACAGGACCTCCCGCAGTGTCTGGGCGAGGCCCGGGTCGGACATGACTGCCTGCCATATGCCCAGCGTCGGGGCGCCCTTGGGGGGCGGTGCCGGCATCATGCGGGCCAGCGCCACCAGGTCGTCACGCAGGCTGCCTGCGTCGATGTGCGGCAGGGGCGGGTACTTGCGGGCCGTCATCGCCGTGATCACCAGCCTGGGTTTGTTCTCCCACTGCCGGTACAGCGTGGCCGTGCTCGCCTTCGTCCGCCGGGCCACCTCGTCCACGGTCGCCTGCTCGTAGCCGACCTCGGCGACCAGGTCGAAGGTGGCGTCGAGGATCTCGCGCTCACGCTCCTGCGTCAGCCGCTTGCGCCGTTTGGAGGGCAGCGCCTGCTTCTTCATCAGTGTTCCCGTCGTCCAGCTTGCCGGTCCGCGTCTGTCCACCTGGACAGCCAAGATTCGAAAACGCACTTTCGACAATACGTTTTCGATAAGCCGGAATCAAGGCCACTGAGGTCCGCAGCGGCCTCAGCCGACTCCCGTACAGCCACGACTTCCTCGACGGCTGCCAAGACCGTCCCGGTCGCGCAATGCCATCCAACGGACGACGTCAGGCGGCCGGTCGCACGGCGCAGTGGGCCCGACTTTCCGGTCTGAGTTGGCCCCACCTGCGGGGCGCACGGGAGCGTTCGGGGGTTGTTCCGGCTTGAGTCGGCCCCACGGGCTGGCCGGGTCTGGGACGCTCGCGATATGCGGCCGTGAGGGGGCGAGGCCAGATGGTGTCTTCGAAGGAGGAGCCTTTCTACCGATTCGGCGGGACTCGTGACAGCAGGGGCTGTCGATGCGCGCATCGGCGCGAAAGAACAGGGTTCACCGTCGTTTGGCGCGTGAATTCTTGTGCACGGCGGTGCCCGCGCCGCGGCGCACTCCGCGGCGGAACTCGCCCCGGCTGAAGCCGTTCACGAAGACGCTCGACCAGTGGCTGGTCGAGGACGTGGACGCGCCGCCGTAGCTGCGGCACACGGTCAGCGCGTTCATCGAGGCGTTACGACACACCTTCGCCACCACTCCCGGCCGCTCCCCCGCGCTGACTGGCGCCGTCCCCGCGGATCCACGCCGGATCGGCGCCGGATCAACCGCAGCTCAACGCCACACAACGGCAAGCCGGATGCCCGGACCAGCGCCCGGACGGTGACGAATCGTGGAGAGCACCGAGCCACTGTCATCGGCCTCCGCGCATCCGGCGGATCCCGCTGGGCCGGTCCCGCTCGTCCGAACCGACGCGGAAGGAACAACCGTGACCACAGCACCGAACCCCGGCGTTCAGAACCAGATGGTCCCGCTCCCCAACGGTACCCGGGTACGGCTGCAGAACGGCAGCGTCAAGACGGTCCTGGAGCACCGCTACAGCGGCGCGGCCAACGTACTGCAGTACCTGGTCGACAAACAGAAGGCGGACTGGCAGTCGGCCAAGTTCTGCACGGTCGTCCAGCCCGAGGTCACCGCGCCGGTCATCGTGCCGCAGCCTTCGCAGCAGGCCCAGTCGCTGCCCGACGGGCGGCTGGTGGCCCCGGCCACCAGGCACGTCATCGCCACCGACGCCGACCACCCGAACGCCAACGACCAGCGGATCTACCGCACGCCCGGCGGACTGCGGGCGGCCCAGCTCGACGGCCGGAGCCGCCTCTTCGGGGCCAACCCCGCCGACCACCCGCAGATCCTCAACCTCACTACCGTCACCGACCGCGCCTTCACCAGCCAGGCGCGGCTGACCATCGGCGACTACCAGCACGACGACAGCGGCCTGCACGTCAATGTGCTGGTCGAGGGCGTACTCGACCAGGTCGCGGTGCCGCACGACCTGATCGAGATCGTGCTCACCAAGCCCCTGGTGACCCCCGGCAAGCCGACCGAGGACACCCAGTTGGAGACCATGCTGGTGCTGACCCCGCCGGTCAACGAGAACCGGATCCAGTTCGACGCCTTCTACACCTGGGCGCAGTTGGCGAGGCTGCTCGGCCTGCCGACCCCCGGGGCCGACCTGCGCCACGCGGTGTGCACAGCCTTCCCGCAGTTGGGCGTCGAGGCCCGCTGGTACGACCGGCTCGCCTCCGGTGCCAACGGCGTGCTCCACACCAGCGGCGGCAACAAACTCAAGGACGGCTCGGGACAGATCACCTTGCGGCCGATCACCCAGGATGACCGCAAGGCCTCGGAGGTCGTCCGCAACACCGACTGGAACCTGAGCGAGGTCCTGCGCGCCTCGCGCCCCGTCTACGTGGCCTACCAGGACCTGCTGCAGCCGGGCAAGGAGATGGCCACCACCCTGGAGGCCGAGTCCGAGTTCCTGGTCGACTCGACCCAGTACCAGCGGGTGTTGGGCAAGCTGGCCGATCTGCTGCACACCCCCAGCCTGTGGTCCGAGCTCGGTGTCACCGACCTGAAGTGCGACGACCTCGACAAGGAAAACGGGGAGGTGAAGCCGCGGGTCTCGAAGGACTCCTACTTCGACACCCCGGGGCTGCCGCTGCTCACCCACGGAGTGGTGCTGCGCCGGCGCGAGGTGAAGAAGGACGAGGCCGGGGTGTACCTGTTCGCGGTCAAGGGCCGGATGGTGTCGCTCGGCGGGACCGGGAAGGAGCGGATCAGGCTGGCGTCCCAGGTGCATCTGATCGACCCCGTACAGCAGTCCCGGTTGGAGCACTTCCTGGCGGACATCTCGGTCGACAACGCGTTCGCCCGGGTGCTGAACGACGCCCTGCCCGGTTTTGACCCCTCGGGCGTGGCGATCCGGTTGGTCGTCAACTCGAAGCGGGTGAAGTACACCTTCACCCTGGAGAACAGTACGACGGTCGAGTTCAGCGCGGACGAGGCGACCGCCGCCTTCAGCGGGAAGTCCGCGATGCTGCACTGCATCGAGTTCGGCGTCGGGCACCCGGGCCTGTTCATCGGCCAGGGGCCCGGGGCGCAGGGCTCCGGGGCTCAGTCGTCCGCCGCCCCGGTGCCGCTGCAGCCCGCGGGCGGCACGCCGCTGATCATGAGGCCCTACCACGTGGCGGCCGACCTGGACAATCCGGCGCTGTTCGAGAAGCGGGACTACCACCAGTATCAGGCGCTGCGGGACAGCGTGCTGGCCTACCTGTTCGGAACCCCCGAGCCGAAGCTCGAGCTGGCCGGCAACAAGGCGCAGCGGCTGGCCCACGTCCTGGGAATGACCAAGGAGAAGTAGCGCGGCCTGTCGGCTGCAGTGCTTCGAGCCGCAGTGCCTCCGGCCGCTGCGCTCTCAGCCGACGGCTCCCTTCCACTGCGAGGGGGTGAGGGGCACGAGGCGAACCGTGGCTCGGCCGCCAGGCTCCAGAAAGGGCATGTCCTCGACCCAGAGCAAGGCGATGTCGACCGCCCGTTCACCAGCGGGTGAGAGGTGTCCGATGTCCCACATGGGCCGCAGAACCCCGTGGCCGGCGATGGGCATCGTACGTCGCGCCTCCGCGGCGGGGCGGAGCGTCAGGTCGGCCCGGACCATGCCGTTACGGATCTCGGAGCACCGCCAGTGGCACCAGGCCGAACTCCGCTCAAGCCGGAGCAGGTCAGCCGCTTCAGCGAGCTTTGCCCAGAATGCGAGAGGAAGAGGATGGCCGTCCCCGAGATCCTCCAGCAGGCCCAGGGCGATCTCCCACTCATCGTGGACGAGGTAGTTCCAGATGTCCCGCACCGTGAGGTCGTTCTCGGTGGCGGTCTCTTCCGGAACCAGCAGCGAAGCCGATTCGAGCAACTCAGGAACGTCCATGCGCTCATTGTCGGCCGTGCGCCTCCGGAGCCGCCTCGCCCCGGCCGGTGTCGAGCCGACGGTCGTCGACTGAGATCGGGTGGTCAGCGAGGGAGCGCCGTGCCGTCGGTCGGATGGTGTTCGGGCCGTCCACCTGTCCGGAGGTGTCACCGTCGGCTACAGGGTGATGAGGGCGGCGGCCAGCATCGCGGCGTACCAGTACTCGAAGAGGCGGTAGCTGAGGTGGTCGTAGGCCGGTGAGCGCCTGCGGGCCACGCGCCAGGCGATGGTGAAGCACAGGGCGGCTGTTGCCGGTTCGGCGATCCAGACCGTGGTGGTGGACGCGCAGCAGGAAGTGGGTGACGCGGCCGGCCGCGGTGTCGCCGGGCAGGTCGCGAAGGTCCTGGAAGGGGATGAGCAGGAAGATCAGGACGGCGAGAGTGAGCATCCACCGCCAGGTGTCCGCGGTGAGCGGGGCGGCCATCTGCGAGGCCGGAGCGAGCATCAGCAGCGCACCGAAGCCGATGACGAGGTCCTTGACGAGCCACCGGCGGGCGCCGCCGGCCAGGTTGTGCAGGATCGTCATCGCCTCGGGAGGACTTGTTGATGCCGTCTTCGAGCCGACCGGTGAGCTGGTTGGTGAGGCAGAAGCTGTAAAGGCAGAGGTAGAAGTAGAGGATCGCCCCCGCTACGGTCCACGTGAAGCGATCGGGCGCCAGCCGGTGGTGCCAGGCGGCGGCGATGGTGAACACCACCCCCGGACAGAGCCCGGCCCACACATCGTTGCGGACGAACCGCCAGCTCAGCGCCGCCTCACCCGTGACCGCCCGCCACGGTGCGGGCCACGATGGGGGCGGCTGCGCCGCGCGTGAGTACCGCCATGGTCTTGTTCGCCTGTCCACTTCGGTGGCTCCAGTGGGGGTTTGGTTGACGCGCGAGCAGCGGCGTGCAGCGGCGTCAGCCGTGCCGGCCCCGTCGGGAAGGCCGACGCGCCGCGGTCGAATGCGCGTCCCGGCTCCCTCGGACGGCAACCAAAGGACCCATGACGCGCCGCGGAGGTCTTCGACCGGCTGCCGGGGCAGACAGCCTGAGCTGCCTCGCCCCGGCTCATGCTGTCGAGCAGGGTGTGCTGACAGGCAACGAGTCGCCCTCGGGGACGGGGGCGGGCCTGCCCGTGAGCAGGTGTGGCAGCGAGGTGCAGCGCGAGATCACGGCTTCCGTGCCACGGCTCCCAGTTGAGGCACGACCGTGGGTGCTGTGCCGGGCTCCGGCCGCCACAGCGAGCAGGACACGAGTCCGGGTTCCAGGAGCGTGAGCCCGCCGAAGTACTGGGCGACCTCCTCGCTGCTGCGGGCGGTGACCGGCGGTTTGGCGTTGGCGTTCCAGAACTCCATCGCCTCGAGTTGGAGGTCGCCGCCGAGTTCGGGCTCCGTGGTGGGGTGGGTCAGTACGAGGAAGCTGCCGGGGGGCAGCGCCTCCACGAGCCGACGTGCGATGGCCCGCGCCTCGTCATCGTCGAGGACGAAGTTGAGGATGCCGAGCAGCATGAGTGCGATGGGCTTGGAGAAGTCGAGTGTCTGCCCGGAGATGCGCAGAATGGTGTCCGGGTCGTGCACATCGGCGTCGATGTAGTCGGTAGCGCCCTCCGGGGCACTGGCCAGCAGTGCGCGGGCGTGCGCGAGGACGATGGGGTCGTTGTCGACGTACACGATCCGCGACTCGGGGGTGATCCGCTGGGCTATCTCGTGGGTGTTCTCCAACGCCGGCAAGCCGGTGCCGACGTCGAGGAACTGGCGGATGCCGTGCTCCCGTGCCAGACAGCGCACGGCGTGGCCAAGGAACTCCCGGTCGGCGCGCGCGATGTCGCGGATGACGGGGATCATTCCGGCAACGTGATCGCCCACCTGCTGGTCGACCTCGTAGTTGTCCTTGCCGCCCTGCCAGTAGTTCCACACGCGTGCGTTGTGCGCCGTCCCTGTGTCGAGTCGCTGCACTGCGGCGTCGGCGCTCTGGTTCTCGCTCACGTCTTCCTCTCCTCGCACGCCCAACAACCGCATGAAGTCGAGCACTTGCGGTCAAGGCTGCGCTACGGCACATCAGTAAGCGCCATTTTGCCGCACGGTGACGTTGTCGCGTCCCGGAACAGGCTCGAAGCACGCCGGGCCGCCGCCATGCGGAGCTGCCCGTCGAGGTGTGGACGGTGCCGCAGGCGCTACAGGTCCATTCCCGCACGTTGAGGGGTTGGGGGCCGTCCACGGCGCCGCAGGCCCAGGAGGTCGGTGTGAACCGGCCGATCTTGACCAGGGTGCGGCCGTACCGTTCCGCTTCTGTACTCCAGCATGCCGATGAACGATGACCATCCGGCGTCGTGCACGGCACAGACACCACCACCATCACCCACGCGCTCGCCCACGATCAGAACACCCACCCCACCGACAACGCTCCGTAACGAATCCCCCGGGCTCTACCGCGAAAAGGAACCGCGCGCACGGCAACTGCTAGGCAGCGTCGTTGTCATCGCGCAGGGAATGAACCATGCTCCGCAGGATCCGGAACGCGGCTGCCTGCTCGGGCTCCGTCATGCCGGCCAGCATTCTCACTTCGACGTCCCGTACCGCCGCACTCGCCTTCTCCAGGCTCCGACGGCCGCGAGGCGTGAGCCGTGCGGGAAGGGCCTTTCCCACGGGCGCTTCCGCGGGCCTGGTCACGTAGCCGTCTCGTTCCAGGGCCTGGAGCAGCACGTTCATCGACTGCCGCGTCACGAACGCGCCACGCGCGAGCTCGGAGTTCGACAAGCCCGGCCGCTGAGCCAGCAGTTCGAGGCAGGAGTAGTGCGTCACGGTCATCCCGAGTGGCCGCAACACCTCC
>NZ_JBEYFC010000479.1:0-6889 GCF_040634175.1 Streptomyces sp. NPDC007162 | reverse complement strand
GTGAGGCTCTGTGCCTGCGCCTCGGTGCGCCCCTCGTTCAGGGCGTGCCGTCTCGTGGCGCCCTCTCCGCGTCTCCTCGTCCGTCATGGAGTGCGTGTAACCCTCCGCCCGTTCGTTCAAACGGCCCGGGCCGGGAGCCGCGGGGCGTCCGCTCCCGGCCCTGCGGGCCCTACCAGCGGCTCTCCACCTGGTCCTTGATCCGGCGGTCGTACAGCTCCCGGATGGCGGTGACCGTGTCCGCGGGCAGCGGCGGGAGCTTGGCGGCGGCCGCGTTGGCGCGGGCCTGCTCCGGGTTGCGGGCGCCGGGGATCACCGTGGTCACGCCGGGCTGCTCGATGATCCAGCGCAGGGCGAGCTGGGCCGGGGTGTACCCCTCGGGAGCGAGGGCGGCGAACTCGGCGGCGGCCTCCACGCCCGTCGCGTAGTCGACGCCGGAGAAGGTCTCGCCCTGGTCGAAGGCCTCGCCGTGCCGGTTGTAGGTGCGGTGGTCGTCGGCCGCGAAGACGGTGTCCTTGGTGTACTTGCCGGACAGCAGACCGGA
Organism: Streptomyces sp. NPDC007162; assembly: GCF_040634175.1. Lineage (NCBI taxonomy): Bacteria > Bacillati > Actinomycetota > Actinomycetes > Kitasatosporales > Streptomycetaceae > Streptomyces > Streptomyces sp. NPDC007162. Next base: position 6,348 of record NZ_JBEYFC010000479.1, on the reverse strand, counting down.
GGCGAGCGGCACCCGCGCGATGATGCCGACGCCGGCCTCCCGGGCGGCCGGCAGCACCTCGCGCAGGGGCTTCATACGGAACGGGTTGAGGATGATCTGCACACTGGCCACACCCGGGCGGGCGATCGCGGTGAGCGCCTCGGCGCAGGTCTCGACGCTGACACCGTAGGCCGCGACGCGTTCCTCCTCGACCAGGGTGTCGAGGGCGTCGAACACCTCGTCGGTGGAGTAGACCGGGGTGGGCGGGCAGTGCAGCTGGACCAGGTCGAGCCGGTCGACGCCGAGGTTGCGGCGCGACCGGTCGTTCCACGCGCGGAAGTTGTCGAGGACGTAGTTCTCCGGGATCTGGTCGACCCGGCGGCCCATCTTGGTGGCCACCAGGACGTGCAGGTCCTGCCTGGTGCGCAGGAAGGTCGCGATGGTCTGCTCGCTGCGGCCGTCACCGTACACGTCGGCGGTGTCGAAGAAGGTCACCCCGGACTCGGCGGCCGTCTCCAGGACGGCCAGCGCCTCCTTGTCGTCCACCTCGCCCCAGTCGGCGCCGAGCTGCCATGTGCCGAGGCCGACGACCGATGCCCACTGTCCCGACCTGTCGATTACGCGTTCGTCCATGGCAACAGTCTGTCATCCGCCACCGACAACGGTGTCACGTGCCGGTCCGGCCGCGGCCGCCGCGTACGGGGACGAGGTCTGGGACGAGGCGGCGGCGACGCTGGACCGCCTGGACCCGCACCGGGTGTTCGGCAACGGGTTCCTGGACCGGTTGCTCGTCGTGCGGCCCCCGGGGCTAGGGGGTCAGCTGGGCCTGGACGGCCGGGCCGTAGCGGTCGGCCGTGTCGGTGATCGTGGCCTCGCGCAGGCGTGGGCCGCGGGCGATGCCGTACATGACGCCCAGGCCGATGAGCTGGGCTACGGCCAGTTCGGCACGCAGGCCGGGGTCGGGGCCGGTCAGCCTGGCGGCGAGGGCGTCGACCACGTGGGCGCGGAAGTTGGCGCGCAGCACGTCGCCCTGATCGCCGTGCAGGGGGGCGAAGGCGATCCGCAGCAGGGGGTCGGCACCCCGGTCGCGCTGGCTCTCCAGGACGTGCCGGACCATGTGCCGGCCGAGTTCGTCCAGGGGTGCGGCGAGGAGGGCGGCCGCGTCCGTGTCGAAGGACATCACGCGGGCAAGGAGGCTCTCCTTGTTGCCGAAGTACTTGAGGACCAGCGGTGCGCTGACCCCGGCCCGTTCGGCGACGTCCCTGAGGGTGATGTCGGCGTGCGCGTGCCGGGCGAGGAGGTGGCGGGCGGCCTGGAGGATGGCCGCCTTGGTGGCCTCCGCGTCCCGGCGGGCGGGCGCGGGCGGGCTGCCGGGCCGACTGCTCACGGCGCTCACGCTCCCGCCGGCGCGCTGCCGCGGGCGTCCTCGGCGTGACCTGCGGCGGGCGGGCTGCCGACGGACGCGCCGCTGTCCTGGGCCCGGTCGCCGGGGACGGCGTCGCCGGCGCGCTTGTCGCCGGGAGCCTGGTCACCGGCGGGAGCCTTGTCGCCGGGTATGGACAGGGCCGCGGCGCTGGCCGCCAGGGCGACGGCGCAGGCCATCGCGAAGGCCAGCAGGTAGCCGTGCAGGGTGGGGACCGGGGCGCCGCCGACGAGGCTGGTGTGATGGGTGAGGACGGCGGCCACGGCGGCGCTCGAGGCGGCCTGCCCGATGGTGCGCATCAGGACGTTGACGCCGTTGGCGGAGGCGGTCTGGCTCGCCGGGACGGCCCGCAGGATCAGGGTGGGCAGCGCCGAATAGGCCAGGGTGGTGCCGGTGGCGACGACGGTGGCGCCCAGGATGATCATCCAGAGGTCGCGGCTGTCGGCGATGCGCAGCACGTAACCGCAGGCGATGACGGCGGCGCCGAGGGCGAGGGTGACGCGCGGGCCGCGGGCGGCGGAGATCCGCGCGGAGACCGGGGAGAACAGCAGCATGGTGACGCCGCCGGGGAGCAGACACAGTCCGGTGGCCACGATCGACAGGCCGAGGCCGTATCCGGTGGCCTTGGGCGCCTGCACCAGCTGGGCGGTGACCAGGGAGTTGGCGTAGAAGGCGAACCCGGTGAGCAGGGCGGCGACATGGGACAGGCCGACCCGGGGCCGGGCCACCAGGTGCAGGTCGACCAGCGGCCGCTCGGTGCGCAGTTGCTGCCACCACCACAGGGCCAGCACCAGCACGGCGGCGGCGAACAGACCCAGCACCGGCGGGCTGCCCCAGCCCCACTGGCCGCCCTGGGAGACGCCGAGCAGCAGACAGGTCAGGGCGACGGCCAGCCCGAGCGCGCCGAGCACGTCGAACCGGCCGGGTTCGCGCACCGGGGACTCCCGGACCGCCCACCACACGCCGGCCACGCCGAGCACGCCGAGGAGGCTGGTGAGCCAGAACATGGTGTGCCAGTCGTAGTACTGCACCACCAGCGCGGCCAGCGGCAGGCCCAGCGCGGCGCCGATACCTACGGTCGAGCTCATCAGCGCCACCGCCGATCCCCGGCGCTCGGGCGGCAGTTCGTCACGCAGGATGCTGATCGACAGCGGCACGACGGAGGCGGCGGCACCCTGCAGGGCGCGGGCGGCGATGAGCACGGCGATGTCCGACGACAGGGCGCACATCACCGAGCCCACGGTCATCAGGGCGAGGGCCCCGGTGAGGACCCGCCGCTTGCCGTACATGTCGCCGGCCCGGCCGAGCACCGGGGTGAGGACGGCCCCGGCGAGCAGGGTCGCGGTGACCGTCCAGGAGACGGCACCGGCCGAGGAGTGGGTGAGCCCGGGCAGGTCCGGCAGGAGCGGGACGACCACCGTCTGCATGACGGCCATGAGGATCCCGCCGAAGGCCAGGACCGGGATCGTCAGCCGCTCCCGCAACGGGGGCGGTGCGGCGGACGACTCCGACGGGCCGGCTGTGGGGACGGGCTGGTCCATCGGCACTCCTGCGGGCGACGCGAAGAATCAGGTGAATCTGAATTCACCTTATCGGGTGAATGGCTTTTCACCCAACGCGCGTCCCGAGCAGTACGGCTGCTAGGACCGCACGTGCAGGGCGCGTGCGGCCCGTGGTCCGAGCCACCGCTTGAACCGGCGCAGCACCTCCAGCCGTCCGGCCGCCTTGTCGAGGCCGTAGTAGAGCTGCGGGGGCACATAGGGCAGCAACGGCGAATGGCGCTGGCCGAGCAGGGCGAACATGCGGTGCGGGGGCAGGCCGATGTAGCGGGGCAGGTTCTCGTACCACTGGGCACTCAGCCGGGCGGCGCTCTGGGCGGAGAGCAGTTCGGACCGGCGCTGCCGCTCGTAGGCGGCGAGGGCCTGCGGGACGGCGCCGTGGTCGCGCAGGGCGGCGGCGAGGCACATCGCGTCCTCCAGAGCGAGGGTGGTACCGGCGCCGATGGAGTAGTGGGTGGTGTGGGCGGCGTCGCCGAGCAGCACCAGGTTGCCGTGGTACCAGCTGCGGTTGGTGAGGGTGCGGAAGGCCGGCCAGGCGGCGGAGGAGCCTCCGATCAGCGGACGGCCGTCCAGGACGCCGGCGAACAGCTGCTCCAGCAGGGCCAGTTGACCGGCCTCGTCCCTCGCGTCCAGACCCAGGCCGGTCAGGGTCTCGGGGGCGCACTCGATGACGCAGGTGCTGTGCTCGGCGTCGTACGGGTAGCCGTAGCACCAGACCCAGCCGTGGGCGGTCTCGGCGAAGGCGAAGGTGAAGGAGTCGAAGACCTGGGTGGTACCGAGCCAGACGTAGTGGTTGCGGCCCTCGGTGGCCTGCGTGCCGAAGTGGTCGGCATGCCGGGTGCGCAGGGCGCTGTGGATGCCGTCGGCGGCGACGACCAGGTCGGCGGCGGGGAGGCGTTCGGGCGTGATCTCCGACTCGAAGTCCAGCCGTACCCCGAGCGAACGGGCGCGGTCGGCGAGGATCTCCAGCATCCGGTGGCGGCCGATGCCGTGGCCCGGGTCGCCGGGCTGCCGGGCGATCCGGTCGCCGACGTGGGCGACGCCCTGGTTCCAGCGCACCGAGCTCTCCTCGATCGCGCGCGCCGACTCGGGGTCGTGCGCGTGCAGCCGGTCGAGCAGGGCGCGCCAGTACGTGACGCCCCAGCCGTAGGTCGAGCCCTCGGGGTTCCGTTCGTGGACGGTGATGTCGTGGGCCGGGTTTTGCCGCTTGAGCAGGATCGCGAGATACAGGCCGGCGGGCCCGCCTCCGACACAGTCGACCTTCACGCACACACCCCTGGGATTCACCGAACGTGGTCAATTGGCACCGCAGGGTAGCAGCGCGCCCGCGTCCGGCCAGGTTCGCGAATCGCGCCAGATTGACGCCGTGAGCCACGCCACCCGGACGGCGGACCGGCGCCAAGGATCGACGGAAACAGCCCCGGCCCGAGCAAGGAATTTCCCGTTCCGGAACCACGCAAGCCCTTACCCCAACAAGATCATCTTTGTTAAATCTTGTATGACATGTAGTCAATTGTCCTGATCGCAGCCAACCCGATCCGGGCGATTTCCCCCACCGGGAAACCGGCGGATAGGCATACGGAGTCCTCACCCGCACCCACCACAGGAGGCATCCGTATGCCCTCACTCACCCGCCGTCGCGCACTTACCGCGGGGGCCGTACTGGCCACCGCCGCCGGTGTCCAGACACTCCTCGCACCCGGCGCCTCGGCCGCATCCCACTCGCACGGGGGATCCCTCGAACCCTTCGACGAGATCTACAAGGGCCGCCGCATACAAGGCCGTCCGAACGCCATGGACGACGGCATGGGCGGCATGGGCGGTCACCACCACGGACACGGCGGCGGATACGCGGTGTTCGTGGACGGGGTGGAGCTGCACGTGATGCGGAACGCCGACGGCAGCTGGATCAGCGTGGTCAGCCACTACGACCCGGTCGCCGGCCCGCGCGCCGCCGCCCGCGCGGCGGTCGACGAGCTGCAGGGCGCCGCGCTGCTGCCGTTCCCCGCCAACTGACCGCACCCGCAAGGAATCCCGGAGCCCCGAGCCACATGACCGTACGCAAGAACCAGGCCGCCCTGACCGCCGACGAGAAGCGGCGGTTCGTCGCCGCCGTCATCGAGCTGAAGCGCAGCGGGCGTTACGACGACTTCGTGCGCACGCACAACGCCTTCATCATGTCCGACACCGACGACGCCGAGCGCACGGGCCACCGTTCGCCGTCGTTCCTGCCCTGGCACCGCAGATTCCTGCTCGACTTCGAACAGGCCCTCCAGTCGGTGGACCCCTCGGTGGCGCTCCCCTACTGGGACTGGAGCACCGACCGGACCGTCCGCGCCTCGCTGTGGGCGCCCGACTTCCTGGGCGGCACCGGGCGCAGCTCCGACGGGCGGGTGACGGACGGGCCGTTCGCCGCGGCGAGCGGGAACTGGCCGGTCAACGTCCGTGTGGACGGCCGTACTTATCTGCGCAGGTCGCTCGGGACGGGAGTGCGCGAACTGCCGACCCGGGCCGAGGTCGACTCGGTGCTGGCCATCGCGACCTACGACATGGCGCCCTGGAACAGCGCCTCGGACGGCTTCCGGAACCATCTGGAGGGGTGGCGCGGGGTCAATCTGCACAACCGGGTCCATGTCTGGGTCGGCGGCCAGATGGCCACCGGTGTCTCCCCCAACGACCCGGTGTTCTGGCTGCACCACGCCTTCATCGACAAGCTGTGGGCCGAGTGGCAGCGCCGGCACCCGCAGGCTTCGTACGTACCGGGCGGCGGCACACCGGACGTGGTGGACCTGAACGAGACGATGAAGCCGTGGAACGACGTGCGGCCGGCCGATCTGCTCGACCACACGAGGTTCTACACGTTCGACACCGCCGCGGCCTGACCGGGAGCCCTGATCAGGCCTCCGCGGTACGGCACTCCGGGTGGCCCCAGCCCTTCGCGTTCTTGGTGATCGGCTCGCCGGCCGCGTACGAACGCCCGCACAGGCAGCGGCCGGGGAACTTCGCCTTGATCGTGCGGGCGCCGGCGGCGGAGCCGGCCGTCTTCTTGCGCGGGGCCGCCTTGCGGCGCGGGGCCGCGGCGGAGGCGGCGGACGTCGGCGACGGCGGCGGCACCGGGGAGCCGAGGGCGCTGCCCGCGGCTTCCTGGACCGTGGCCGCCTGGCTGGCCGCGCGGTCGGCGAAGTCGTTGAGCGGGTCGCCGTCCACCTGGTGGGCGGGGACGTAGCGGAAGTCGACCGTGCGGCCGTCGAGGAGTTCGTCGATGCGGACGACCAGGTCCTGGTTGGCGACCGGCTTGCCGGCGGAGGTCTTCCAGCCGTTGCGCTTCCAGCCGGGCAGCCAGGTCGTGACCGCCTTCATGGCGTACTGCGAGTCCATCCGGACTTC
>NZ_JBEYFC010000478.1:0-6889 GCF_040634175.1 Streptomyces sp. NPDC007162 | reverse complement strand
GCCGGGCGACGGGAGAGGTCGAGAAGTCGCCGCTGTCGGCGCCGCCGCCGAGCGCGCCCTTCTTCTTCCTGCCTGGGTGGTCATGAACCCGCGCTCCGGCGGGGGCAAGGTGGCGCGCTTCGGGCTCGCCGAGAAGGCGAGGGCGGCGGGTGCCCGGGTGGTCCTGCTGGATCCGGCGCACCACCAGGACGTGGCGGAGCTGGCCCGGCGGGCGCTGGCGGAGGGGGCCGACCTGCTGGCGGTGGCCGGCGGGGACGGCACCCAGGCGCTGGTCGCCGAGGTCGCGGCCCGGCACGACGTGCCGTTCGTGGTGATCCCGGCCGGCACCCGCAACCACTTCGCCCTCGACCTCGGTCTCGACCGCGACGACCCCGCGGCCGCGCTGGAGGCGTTCACCGACGCCCTGGAGCTCCGTGTGGACCTCGGGTACGCCGCAGGACGGGTGTTCGTCAACAACGCGTCCTTCGGCACGTACGCGGCCGTCGTCGGCGACCCCGGCTACCGGGACGCGAAACTGCGCACCGTCCTGCAGATGCTGCCCGCCCTGCTCACCGGTCCCGACGCGCCGCGCCTGAGAATGCGCGCCGGGCGTCGGCGCGCCGGAGGGCTGCAGGCCGTGCTCGTCAGCAACAACCCCTACCGGCGCCTGGCCGACCCGGCCCGCCCCGGGTTGCGGGAGAGCCTGGACTCCGGGCGGCTGGGCGTGCTCGGTGTGTGCGTCGACAGCTCCGCCGGGGCGGCCCGCCTGCTGGCCGGCGGCCGCCGGTCACCTGCCGTGACCCGGCTGACCACCCGCAAGGTCGTCGTCGACACGGACACCGACGCGAGCCCGGGACCGGATCCGGGCACGGGCACCGACGCGGGTCCCGGGTCAGGTTCCGGCGCGGACGGCGGCGCGGACGCCTTCACGGGCACCGGCGCGCTTGGGCGGGGTGGCACCGTCCCGGCCGGGATCGACGGGGAGTCCGTCGTGCTGCCCGCGCCGGTGGTCTGCCGGATCTTCCCCGGGGCGCTGCGGGTCCGCGTGCCCCGGCACCGGCCGGGTGCCCCGCCGAACCGGCCCCCGGCCGACTGGCGGCGGGTGCTGCGGCTGGCGCTCACCCCTCGGCGTCGGCGCACCGGCAGCCGTTCCCGAGGATGAGCCGCGGGAACGGTGGGGCGCTGTCAGGTCCCCGCGACCGGCCGGCCGTTCCAGCGGGCGAGGAACTTGCCGAGCTCCCACAGCGCCAGCAGCGCCACGGCCGGGACGAGCGTCCAGGCGAACTGGGCCAGGTTCAGCTCGGTCGTCCCCAGCAGCCGGCGGAAGGCGTCCGTCTGGGTGACCAGGACCGCGAGGACGAACTCGATCAGCATCGCCCGGTTCATCTGCTTGCTGTCGAAGCTGGCGGTGGTGAGGACGGTGGCCCGCTCGCTGCGGCACTGAAGCGCGGCCACGATCAGGCACAGCGCGAAGGACGTGAACGCCATCGACTGGCCGACCGCGACACTGCCGTAGCGGGACCTGCCGAGTTCGATCAGGCAGAGCAGCCCGACGGTGATCGTCAGTCCGGACAGGCCGACGGTGAGCATCACGCCCCGGGACAGCACGTGCGCGCCGCGCGAGCGCGGCCTGCGGGCCATCAGGCCGGGGCTCTGCCGGTCGAAGCCGAGCGCGAAGCCGAAGGCCGCGTTGACGAAGAAGTGGATCCACAGCACCTGTGCCGGGGGGAACGGTTCCCCGGCGGCGATGTCGAACAGCGTCGCGCCGAGGAACGTCAGGACGAACACCACCAGCAGGACGAGCACGAACCGGATGTACTTGGTGAGGTTGTCGTAGATCTTGCGGCCCTGCTCGACGGCGTAGACGATCGTGGCGAAGTTGTCGTCGGAGAGCACCATCCGGCCCGCGTTCTTGGCGACCTCCGTACCGGAGCCCATGGCGATGCCGACGTCGGCGGCCTTGATCGCGGGGGCGTCGTTGACGCCGTCGCCGGTCATGGCCACCACGTCGCCCTTCTTCTTCAGGGTGTCGGCGAGCAGCACCTTGTGCTCGGGTGCCACCCGGCCGACGACACCGATGCCGTCGATCCGCGCGAGACGTTCGCTTTCGGAAAGTGCCGCGAAGTCGGCGCCGAGCACGGCCTCGCCCTCGATGCCGAGCTGCCGGGCGATGGCGGCGCCCGTGACGACGTCGTCGCCGGTGACCATGCGGACCCTGATGTGCGCGGCCTGCGCGTCGGCGACGGCGGCCCTCGACTCGGCGCGCGGCGGGTCGACCATCCCGACCAGGCTGGTCATCTGCAGGTCGGTGACATGGCCGAGGAGGTCGCCGGCCGGGTCGAAGTCGGCCGGGTCCAGGTCGCGGCGGGCGGCGGCCATCACCCGGAGGCCCTCGCCGCCCATCCGCTCGACGTGCTCCTGCGCCCGTCGCCGCAGGGCGTCGTCCCAGGGGACGGACCTGCCCTCGCGCAGTGCGGTGGCCGCGCGGGCCATCACGGCGGGCGCCGCGCCCTTCACGAAACAGCGGACCACGGGACGGCCCGTCTCGTCGGTGGCCCGGTTGAAGGTGGCCATCAGCTTGTAGGCGGGGTCGAAGGGCAGCACGGCCAGCCGCGGCAGCCGCTCCCGGGTGGCGTCGACGTCCAGGCCCGCCTTGTGGCCGAGGACCAGCAGGGCACCCTCGGTGGGGTCGCCGACCACTTTGCCGTCCACCAGGCGGGCGTCGTTGGCGACCAGGTAGGGCAGGATCGCGTCCGTCATGTCGGAGGCGCCGCCGACCGGGTGCCGGATCCTGCCCTCGAGGCCGTAACCGGTGCCGGAGACGGTGTAGCGGTCGCCGGGGTCGATGACCTCGACCGCGGTCATCTGGTTCATGGTGAGCGTGCCGGTCTTGTCCGAGTTGATCGCCGAGGTGAACCCCAGCGCCTCCACCGACGGCAGGTCCTTGACGATCGCCCGCCGCCGGGACAGGTCGATCGCGCCGATGGACAGGATCGTCTGGGACACGGTCGGCAGCGCCTCCGGGATGGCGGCGATCGCCAGCGACACGGCGCTGACGAACAGCGCGTCCCACGCCGTGCCGCGGCCGCGGCCGAGCACGAACATCAGGATCATCGTCACCCCGGCCGTCGCCGTGATCCACAGGGTGAGCCGGTTCATCTCCCTGGTCAGCGGCGAGGCCTCCCGGCGGGTGCGCGACAGCATGCCGGAGATACGGCCGAGTTCGGTGTCCACGCCGGTGGCGGTGACCACCATGGTGCCGCTGCCGTGGGTGACGGGGGTGTTCATGAACGCCATGTTGTGGCGTTCGCCGGGCGGCAGTCCGGTTCCGGTGAGCACCCCCGGCTCCTTGGCGGCCGGGACGCTCTCGCCGGTCAGTGCCGACTCGTCGATCCCCAGGGCGTTCGCGGTGACGACACGGCCGTCCGCGGGCACCTCGTCGCCCGCCGCGAGCAGCACCACGTCGCCGGGGACGACCTCCTCGGCGGGCACCTTCGACTCGGTGCCGTCCCTGCGCACCCGCGCGGTCGCCTTCATCATCGACTTCAGCGCGTTCATGGCGCTGTCGGCCTTGCCCTCCTGGCGCATCCCGACGACCGCGTTGACGACGGTCAGGACGAGCAGCAGGACCCCGGTGCTCCACTCCCTGATGACGAGCGAGACGACGGCGGCACCCAGCAGGACCAGTTGCATGTAGCTGCGGTACTGGGCGAGGTAGCGGCGCCGGCCCGGCAGCGGCTTCTCCTCGGGCAGTGCGTTGGGGCCGTGCGTACGGAGCAGTTCCGCGGCGCGTGCGGTGGTCAGCCCGGCGGCCGGATCCACCTCGAACGCCGCGGCCACCTCCGCAGGCGGGCGCGCGTACCACGGCCGGCCGCCCGTCTCCCGGTCCTGCGACGTGTCTGTCTGCGCGGTCATGAAGGTGCCTCCGTCCCGGGCCGGTCGTCACTCTCCTTCGTCACCGGTGCTTCTTCTCCGCCTTCAGTTCCCGCCTGGCCTCGGCCAGTTCACGCAGGGTCGCGCCGCTGACGTGCGGGTACCGGGGGTCGATGCCGATGAGCGTGTGCGCGAGGACGGCGGCCGCGCACACCCGGGCGAACCACTTGTGGTCGGCGGGGACGACGTACCAGGGCGCCCATGGCGTGCTGGTTTCGGACAGCATCTGGGAGAAGGCCTGCTGGTAGTCGTCCCACCGGGCCCGTTCGCGTATGTCGGCCGACGAGAACTTCCAGTTCCGCTCGGGAACGTCGATGCGTTCGAGGAAACGGGAGCGCTGTTCTTCCTTCGACAGGTTCAGAAACAGTTTTACGATCCTGAATCCGTTGTCGCTCAGATAACGTTCCCAGTCGTTGATCTCCCGGTAGCGCCGTTCCCACACGTCAGGTCCGCGGGCCGCGTCGGGCAGCTTCTGCCGGAGCAGGTTCTCCGGATGGACCCGGACGACGAGCACTTCCTCGTAGTGCGAGCGGTTGAAGATGCCGATCTCTCCGCGCCGGGGCAGTTCGCGGGTGTAGCGCCACAGGAAGTCGTGGTCGAGTTCCTCGTTCGAGGGCACCTTGAAGCTGGACACGCGCACGCCCTGCGGGTTCACTCCGCTCATCACGTGGCGGATCGTGCCGTCCTTGCCGCCGGCGTCCAGCGCCTGGAGGCACAGCAGCACTCCGTAGGTGTCCTGGGCGGCCAGCCGTCGCTGGTAGTCGGCGAGCAGTTCGACGCCGATGCGCAGCAGTTCGACGCCGTCCTTCTTCTTGCTGATGCCCGCCTTGTAGCCGGGGTCGAAGTCCTTGGCCAGCCGTACCTTGGTCCCGGGCTCGACCCGCAGCGGCTCGATGAACTCGGCTATGCGCTCGGCTCTCCCGTCGCGCTCGACCTTGTCGTCGCCCATCGCCCGTCCGTCCCTTCGTCCGCCCGGCCCCACCGCCCGCTTCCCAGCAGCATCCGGCCCGGTCAGGCAGGTCGCCTCACCCCTGACGGGTGGTTTCGGCGCCGGTCACCCGTCGCGGACGCAAACACCGCACCGGTAGGACTCGGGGAGGGTCAGGCGCGCCGGGGCAGCACTCCGGCCTCGACCAGCGAGTCGTACAGCCGCTGCTGCTCCTCGTCGAGCCCGGAGTACAGCAGGTCGTACGCCTCCTCCTCGCCCCGCATGACCTCGACGGGGTCCCACTCGGCGCCGAGCGCGTTCATGACATGGGCCCGCCGGGTCATCTCGTGCCCGGTGAGATCGACGGAGAACTCGACCGGCTCGGCAGGAAGGGAGGAATCTTTGTCGGACATATGACCGAATTTAGGGAGTCCGTCCGGTCGCGACAAGACCTCGTGGGAGACATCACAGCGACTCCGTGTTAGCCCACCTGGCCGGGTGCACCTGTGCCGGTCAGCGGTCGACGCGGTCTGCCGTGCTTGCATTTCCGCGAGGGGAGGCCCACCACCGACGTCGTACCCCATCTCTGGAGGAACCGGCTGATGGCCGCGGACAACGAGACAAGCATCTGCCCGTTCGACTTCAGCGAAGCGCTCGACTTCGACCCCGCGCTCGCCGATCTGATGCAACGCCGCTCCCCCGCACGTATCCGGCTGCCCTACGGCGCGGCGGACGCCTGGCTGATCACCGGCTTCGACGCCGTCAAGCAGGTGACCACCGACCCGCGGTTCAGCAGGGCGGGCATCATCGGTCACGACTATCCCCGGATGACGCCGGAGCCCATCGTCTCGCCGGAATCGATCAACGTGATGGACCCGCCGCACAGCAGCCGCGTCCGCCACCTGGCCTCGCAGGCCTTCACCCAGCAGCAGGTCGACGGCATGCGGCACCGGATCGTCTGGCTCACGGACCGTCTCCTGGACGAGATGGAGAAGGAAGGAGCGCCGGCCGACCTGGTCCGGCACCTGTCCAACCGGCTCCCCCAGCACGCCGTCCTCGACCTTCTCGGCATCGAGAGGGAGGAATGGCCCCGGATCGAGGAGTCCGTACACCGGCTGCTCGTCGTCGGCGCGGGCACCAAGGAGGCCGCCGCGACGGCCAAGGCCGAGCTGACCGCCTACTTCGCCGAACTCGTCGCGCAGCGCCGTACCTCCCCCGGCCCCGACATCATCAGCGCGATGGCCGCGGCGCGGGAGGGCGAGGAGCAGCTCGACGACAGGGAGCTGGCGGTCATGACCCTGACGCTGGCGCTCAGCGGCCAGGACACGGCGACCTGCCAGATCAGCAACATCGTCTACCTGCTCCTGACCCGTCCCGAGCTGATGCGGCACCTCGCACGCAGGCCCGAGACCCTGACCGACGTCGTGCACGAACTGCTGCGCTGCATTCCGTTCCGCAAGGGGGTCGGAATCCCGCGGGTGGCTCTGGAGGACGTGGAACTGGACGGGGCGCGGATCAAGGCGGGCGACTTCGTGCACGTGTCGTACCTGACGGCCAACCGGGACCCGGAGCGGTATCCGGACGCGCACGAGATCGACGTGGACCGCCCCAGCGTCCCGCACATGACCTTCGGCTGGGGCGGACACCGGTGCATCGCGATGCCGCTGGCGATGGCGGAACTCGAAGTGGCCGTCGGCCGCCTCGTCGAGAGATTCCCCAGCCTGCGACTCGCGGTGCCGGCGGAGGATCTGCGCTGGGACACGGAGACGATCCGACGGTTCCCGCTGGAGCTGCCGGTGGCCTGGTAGGAGAACGAGCCCGGCCGGGAACGGCACCCCCGGCCGGGCCGGACCACTTCAGCGGACATGCCCCCGGATGACCAGCTGTCCTCTCTGCCCTCCCTGCCCTCCCTGCCCTCCCTGCCCCGCTCCGCCCCGGCCGTCCGACAGACCCCGCGGTGGGCCGCAGCGGGGTCTGCGAGGAAGAGCCCGTGGGGGGACGCCCTCGCAGCCCTTGGCGCGGATCCACTCGGCGAGGGCCTCGGCCTGG
>NZ_JBEYFC010000477.1:0-6898 GCF_040634175.1 Streptomyces sp. NPDC007162 | reverse complement strand
GTTCGAGATCGCCGGAGACCTCGATCCGGAGCTCGAAGGCGAGTCGGAGCACGTGATCAGGGCCGGTGAGACGTTCCGGGAGTCGGGCGGCGAAGTGATCCACTACCAGAACGGCAACGCCTCGTCGGAGGAGCCGGCCAAGTACATCGTGTTCAAGATGTACGCGCCGAACCAGCCGATGCGCACCCTGGTCGACGACGAGGAACTGGAGAAGCGGGCCCACCTGCGCGCCCCGCGTCCCACTGACTGAGCTCCCGCAGGCGCACCGCCATGGATCTCGTCCATGGCGGTGCCGTCGTATGCGGTCAGGAAAGCCAGTCGGTGTAGCGGGTGGGTGCGAGGTGGGCGTTCTTGTCGGTGAGGACGTCACCCTTGACCACGGCGAACATACCGGCGGTGGGGTCGGTGACGACGGTACGGGAGTCGCCCTGGTGGGACAGAGTGATCCGGCCCAGCTCGTCCAGGGGGAAGATCTCGGGACCGGCGATGTTGCGGATCCCGTTCAGGGGGGCACCGGCGGCCACCTCCGCCACCGCGTGCGCTACGTCCTTGGAGGCGATGGGCTGAATGGGCGTGGCGGGCAGCCTGACGCTGTCCGCGTCGGCGGTCCAGGACAGCACCGCGTCCATGAAGTCCATGAACTGCGTGGCCCGGACGATCGAATAGGGGATCGTCCCGTCCGCGAGGATCTTCTCCTGCAGCGCCTTGGCGCGGTAGTAGTCCAGCTCGGGCACCTGGTCCGTGCCGACGATCGACAGGATGACGAAGTGGCCGACGCCGGCCTTGTCGGCCGCCGCCAGGAGGTTCCGCATCGAGGTCTGGAAGAACGCGAGGGAGGCGTCGTCGAAGGTCGGGGAGTTCGTCAGATTGATGACGACGTCGGCTCCCATGACCGCCTCTTCCAGGCCCTGACCGCTGATGATGTCGACTCCTGTCGACTGCGAGTGCGGTACCGCCTCATGCCCGGCGGCGTTCAATTCCTTGACGACCTGCGACCCGATCAGTCCCGTCCCGCCGATGACCGCGAACTTCATGACATGCCTTTCCGCCGGAAACACGCCCAGGATGCGACATACGTCACTATATGTGGGCGCTACGGGTTCGACTCGGACACGTTCGGCTGCCGTGGAGCAGCCCGCCCGCACCTCCCACGGCCGCGGCTGTCACAACGACGGGCATCCGACGGTCAACTGGTTGTCCGTACCTGGAAATCCTCCCTACGCGAAGGTGCCCCACTCATGGCATGCGACATCACTCGTGCGTCGGGTTCTGACCGGACGAACGCGAGCCTCACCGCGTCGATTTCGGCTCGGCGCCCAGCCGTGTACTGCAACGCTGACGGAGTCATGCCGTGACCGAGTCGACCCGGCTGCCCCATCTGTCCAGCGCCGAACTCGCCCGCCGCTGCGGCGTCACCGCCCAGTCGATGGGTACGGCACTGCGCGACCTGGTGGAACGCGGACTGGTCCGACGGCAGGCCCACCCCACCCACGGGAAGATCATCGAGATGTCCGTCACCGCCGCCGGGGTCGAGCTGGCACTACGGGCCGAGGGCGCGCTGGAACCGTGCGAGCGGGATGCTCTGCACACCTTCCTGCCCGAGGAGCAGGAGCGGGTGCGCGCATACCTCCAGCGCATGCTCGGCACCCTCAGATTGAGCCGGGCGCGCCGGCCGCGTCGGGCTCCCAGCCCTCCTGGCACCCCGTCAACTACCTGTGCCCCGCGCGGCAGACCCCGGCTGCTGTTCGGCGGCCGCGAGGTCGGCACCGCCGCGCGAGCGAGCATGACCACGCGGACCGTGCACTCAGCCGGTTTCAACCTTGGTTTGAGCAGATCAGGTCGAGGGTGAAGACGGCCTGCACAAGGCCGGGAATGCGGGTGATGCTGTGCCGCAGCTTGCGCAACGGTCGCCACGCCCTGAGCGTGGCGATGGCCTGCTCAGTCACTGTGCAAAGGCCGCCATCCAGTCACCTGGCGATGCGTACGCAGTCGGCCTCAGAGGTCGATGACGACCTTGCCCTTCACGTGCCGGCCGGCCTGCAGCTCGACCGCGGCCCGGATCTGGTCGATCGGGAAGGTCGCCGCGACGGGTACCCTCAGCCGGCCTTCCGCGACCAGGTGGGCGATCTCTTCCAGAGCGCCGGGGGCGGCGTTCGCGCCGTTGGCGGCCATCACTCCCTCGACCTGCGCGGCGACGGTGCAGATGCGGCTGTCCGGGACGCCGAGTTCTCTTGCCACGTCCACTGTGTCGGTTCCGTGCAGGTCGAGGGCGGCGGTAATGCCGTTGGGAGCGAGGGCGCGCACCCGCTCGGCCAGGCCGTCGCCATAGGTGACCGGCTCGGCTCCGAGGTCACGCAGATGGTCGGCTGACGCTGCTGACCCCGTCCCGATCACGCGCGCGCCTGCGATGCGGGCCAGCTGGACGGCGAACACGCCGACCCCGCCGCCGGCGCCGCCGATCAGGATCATGTCGCCCGGCCCGGGGGAGACCGCAGCGAGGGCGGCGGATGCCGTACGGCCCGCGATCGTGAGGGTGGCCGCGGTGCGGTCGTCGACACCGTCAGGCGTGTGGTGGACCTCGTTCGCCGCGGTCTCCCCGGACGAGTGGACCACCACGAAGTCGGAGACCGCGCGAGACAGGGCACCGCCGAACACCCGATCGCCGATCGCGAAGTCGCCCGCTCCGTCGCCGATCTGGTCGATCACGCCCGCGTAGTCGGTGCCGAACCCGGCCGGCAGCGTCAGGCCGAACCTGGCCGCGGCGTCCGCATCGGCGGTCATGATCCAGTCCATCGGGTTCAGGCCGGCCGCAGTGACCCGCACGCGGACCTGCCCTGGGCCGGCCTGCGGTTCCGGGACCTTCTGGACATCCAGGTTTTCAGGGCCGCCGAAGGAGTCCATCCGGACTGCCGTGCTGCTGCCTGCGGGCGATGGGTCGTTCTGCATCTGCATGGCGCCTGTCTCCTCTGGAACGAAGAAAGCAACGAAACGGACTATGCTCCGTTTACATGGATGACCGTAACGCAAACGGAGCGCGTTCCGTTTCTGGCGAGGTGGAGTCCCGTGCGCCACGGGCGGACGCAGCACGCAACCGCGAACAGCTGCTCACGGTGGCGACCCGCGTGTTCATGTCGGCCGACGAGGAGCCCTCGATGCGTGCGATCGCCCGTGAGGCCGGGGTCGGCATCGCCACCCTGTACCGTCACTTCCCCACCCGCGAGTCGCTGGTGGACGCGGTCTACAAGGACCAGGTCGTGCGGCTGACGAGTGGCGCCCGCGAGCTGCTCGACCATCTGCCCCCGGCGGCGTCGCTGCGGCGCTGGATGGATTTGTTCGGGGATTGGATCGCGGCCAAGAACGGCATGCTCGACACGCTGCGAGCGATGATCGACTCGGGCCAGGTCGCCCATGCGCAGACCCGGAGCGAGCTTCTGACGGCCATCTCCACGATTCTCGATGCAGGCCGCACGGCGGGCGACCTCCGCGCCGACATCGCGGCCGAAGACATCGCGGCCGCCCTCATCGGCACCTTCACAGTGGCCCCCCGGCCCGAACAGGAAGCCCAGGCCGGTCGCCTGCTGGACCTGCTGATGGACGGCCTCCGGCCCGCCCCCCGGCCGTCCTGAGAGCGAACCTGGCCCCTTGGAAGGCCGTCACCCGGGCCTCACGATCCCACGGACGAGCGCTTCGCAGGAGTCGCTGACGTTTCGGTATGCGCCCGAAACCTGAAGTGGTGACCGGGCGGTGAAGTTCTGTCAACCGGATCCGGTGGCGGTCGGCCGACTTGTCGCGGGGCCCGGAACCGCGGTTGTCGACTCGATCACTCCGTCACGGGCAAGCACTCGGTGAGCAGGTCGACCATGTCGTGCCAGGCCCGCTGTGCGTGCCGTGGGTGGTAGCCGACGCCGGGCAGCACGGTGTGGTCGACCGGTGGGTGGTGGAACGCGTGCAGGGCTCCGCCGTAGACCACGAGGCGCCAGTCGACGCCGGCGGCCTGCATCTCGGCGGTGAACGCGTCCCGTTGTGCGGGCGGCATGATCGGGTCTTCCGACCCGACCCCGGCCCACACCGGGCAGCGAATGCGCGCCGCCTCGCCCGGTCGCCCCGTGGTCAGTCCGTTGACTGTCGCGATCGCACGCAGGTCGACGCCGTGGCGGCCGAGTTCCAGCGCGATCGCGCCCCCGGTGCCGTAGCCGACGGCGGCGATCCGGTCCGGGTCGGTCCGCGGTTCGGCGCGGAGCACGTCGAGCGCCGCGTGGCCGATGCCCCGCATCCGGTCGGGGTCGGCGAGCAGCGGCATGCACCGGGCCAGCATCTCCTCCGGGTCGCCCCAATAGCGCCCGCCATGGAGGTCGAAGGCCAGCGCCACGTACCCCAGCTCGGCGAGCGCATCGGCTCGGCGGCGCTCGACATCGCTGAGCCCCATCCCCTCGGGCCCGATCAGGACCGCGGGCCGGCGGTCGACACCTGCGGGGAGTGCGAGGTGCCCGATCATCGTGAGGTCGTCGGCCGGGTACTCGACCGGACGCGTGGTAATCGTCACCATGAGACGGGACTGTAGTGACCGTGAAGTCCGGTCGGGCTCCCGTTCTGCCGCCGGCAGAACGGGCCGGGCGCGATTCTCTGATGAGGCGACGGCTTCCTGGCGTACCCCGGTCCCACCCCCTTGGCGGGACTCGCCGACCTGCGCGGACTGCCGCCGCTGTTCGTGCAGGTGTGGAGCGCCGAGATGCTGTTGGACGACTGACCCGAGCCGGTGGCGAGAGCGGCACGGGCGGGAGGGCACGTGGAGATGGAGGTGTGGCCGGAGACGACCATGCCTGGCAGATCGCTGCTCGGCGGTCCCGCGACTCTCGACGAGGTCTGACAACCTGGCCGGACGGCACCGTGAGTTGTCGGCGTGGGCCAGGTCGGCAGGTGCCGTACCTGGCCCGGCCTGTCAGTTCTGGAGGTGCCAGTGCTGGTTCGCTCCGCCCGTGCAGGTCCACAGCTGGATCTTGGTTCCGTTGCCTGTTGCCTGGCCGCCGGCGTCCAGGCACAGCCCCGACTGGGCCGCGGTGATCGTGCCGTCGGCATTGACGTTCCACTGCTGGCCCGGCTGCCCGTCGCAGTCCCAGATCGCCGCCGGGGTGCCGCTGCCGGCGGACTGGCCGACGCCCAGGCACTTGGTGCCGTAGACCATCAGTTGCTTGGCGGCGGTAAGGGTCCACCGCTGGTTGGAGCCGCCGTTGCAGTCCCACAGTTGTGCCTGGGTGCCGTTGGCGGTCGTGGAGTTGTTGATGTCGAGGCAGCGCCCGGACTGCTGGCCGATGATCTCCTGGTCGCCGGTGGGCGGTGGAGGCGGGGGCTGGTTCGAGCCGAACTGGGTGAAGAACTGCCAGACCGCGGCAGAGGTCCAGGTGCGCCAACCGTCGCCCGTGGAGCCGTCTATCGGGCCGGGGTCATGGCCGGCTCCGTCGAACGCGGCCCACACGACGGGGTAGCCCGGCCTGCATCCTGAGTAGGTGGTGATGATGTGTGTCAGGCTTCCGTAGGCCGGCTCGGGCGGGTTCTGCGGGGTGCAGCCGTTCGTCCGGACGAAGGTGTCGCGCAGGTCCCGTCCCGACTGGATGGGCAGCACGTTGTCCCTCAGGCCGTGCAGTCCCATGTAGGCGATGGGCTGGTTGCCGCCGTTGCAGCCGCTGAGGTTCGCTCCGGAGTAGACCGCGACGGCCCGGAAGACGGTCGCCCGGGCGCAGGCGAGGGCGTAGGACATCGCACCGCCGTAGCTGAAGCCCGCGGAGAACAGCTGGGTGGTGTCGACGCACAGCCCTGCTTCGATCTGGCCGACCATGGCGTCGACGAAGGCCACGTCCTGGCCGCCGGAGTTGGCCCAGCCGTTGCCGATGCCCTGCGGGGCGACGAAGATCGTGCCGTTGTTCGCGCTGTCCGCCAGCCGCCGCAGGCCGTAGTAGGACCAGTTGTATCCGTCCGTTCCGCCCGAGTCGACGTCGGCCGCCGTGCCGCCGCGCCAGTGGAAGCCGAAGATCAGCCGGTAGGGGTGGTTGCTGTCGTAGCCGGCCGGCACCCGCAGGATGTAACTGCGTGTCTGGCCGCCGCTCTGGATCGTGTGGGTGCCGCTCGTCAGCGCCGGGGCCTTCCCGCAGCCGGCGGTGGCCGCGGCGGCGGTCGCGGCCGGCCTGAGGGCTCCGAGGCCGTTGCCGATCGAGGTGCCGGCTACCGACAGGACGAGGAGTATGGCACCCGCGATGGACAGTAAGAGTGGTGTGCGTTTCATGCGCACTCCTTCTTCCGTGGTCGAGGGAGGGGCTTCGGTCGCGCGGACGGTTCACACGCCGGTGATGATCCATTCGTTGTTGGTGCTGGAGTTCGGCGTCCACAGCACCGTGGTCGAGCCCACCGCGGTGCTGCCGCTGCCGTCCAGGGCGGTGCCCGTGCCGCGGTTGGTGATCTGGTAGCGGTTGTTGCCGAGGCTGTTCAGCGACCACTGCTGGTTGTTGCCGCCGTTCCACGCCTCCTGCCGGGCGGGAGCGCCGTTGGCGGCGTTGCCCCAGCTGTCGGCGGCCAGGCCGTTGGCGCGGTTCATGATCCGGTAGTAGCCGTTGCCGAGGTCGACGAGCTGCCACTGTAGATTGGCGCTGCCGTCGTAGTTCCACTGCTTGAGGTTGGAGCCGGAGGCGACGGTGCCCCCGCTGTCGAGCACCAGTCCGCTGGTCACGTTGGCGATCTTCACCCAGGTCGTGGAGCCGCCCGGTGCGCCCAGGACGGGGATGTCACCGGAGAAGGTGAGCTTGACCGTGTACGCCAGGGCGGTGACGACCATGCCCTCGTGCAGTACACCGGCGCCGAGGAGTGGTACACCCTGGCCGGCAGTCCCGCCCCTGTCCCGGACGGCGAC
>NZ_JBEYFC010000476.1:0-6900 GCF_040634175.1 Streptomyces sp. NPDC007162 | reverse complement strand
GGGCCCACCGGGTCGTAGGCCCAGTCGCTCATAGGCCCGGCGGGTTGTACGCCCAATGATCCGAACGGGCAGTCACGGCCCCCGGTCCGTACCACCGGGGACCCCACGGGCGTTGATCAGGCACGACCCACGGCCGGGTCTGACACGCACACGCAGGAGGAAGCCACCCCATGAACATCGCCAAGAAGGCCGCCGTCGCCATGACCGTCGCCGGTATCGCTGCGGGCGCCTCCGCCGGTGCCGCCTTCGCCGACTCCGCCGCCAACGGCGCGGCCCTGAACTCCCCGGGCGTCATCTCCGGCAACACCATCGAGGTCCCGGTCCACGTCCCGGTCAACGCCAGCGGTCTCTCCGTCAACGTGATCGGGCTCCTGAACCCGGCGTTCGGCAGCCACGCCACCAACAAGTAGGACGCGAGGGTCTGGGGGCGCCGCCCCCAGACCGCCTAGCGCCCCCGCTCACGCTCCTCCACCACGGAGTCGTACGCCGCGACCAGAGCCCGCCGAGCCGTCCGCTCCACCGGCCGCAAAGCGGCCTGGCGCGCCGCCATCTCCGAGGCGCTCGTCGCGCCCCCGTGCCCGTTCTCGTACGCCAGCGAGACCAGCAGGCCCACCCGCTGCGCCAGCTCCAGCACCCGCACCGCCCGCGGCGGATACCCCGGCGCCAGCACCTCCCGGCCCCGCTCCGCACGCGCCCGGTACGCGTCGATCGCCGCCTCCGCCACCGGCCCCGACCCGGCGACGTCGAGCTTCGACAGCACCTCCGTCGCGTCCCGCAGCGCCTCCGCCAGCTCCCGCTCCGCCTCCCCGAGCGACGGCACGTCGGCCGGCGGTGCCTCCCGCACCGGCAGCACATGCCAGACCACCTCGACATGCACATCACCGGCGGGCCCGGCCTCGTAGACCTCGGGCACCAGGCCGAACGCGGCGCCGTGACAGATCACCGCCTCCTCCGCCTCCAACGCCCGCGCGTTGAACTCCGGCGGCCCGCTCAGCCCCAGCGGATGTCCCGGCGCCGGCAGCGCCACCCGCAGCGCGGTCGCCCCGAGCGTCCGCAGCCGCCCCAGCGCGAGGGTGAGCCCGACCGGAGCGGACTCACCGGGCAGCCCCTCCACCCGGTGCACCGCGTCCTCGCCGACGATGGCGAGCACGGCGTCATCCGGAGAGACAAATCCGGCCAATAGGGCATTTCCCCAAGCGGCAAGGCGTCCTGAACGCGGTTCCGACAGCATGCCCCCACCCTAAGGACCGGACCGATGGAATGGAGCGCCGCACGCGTGGCGTAGATTTCATAAGGGCTGCGCCCACCGGCGCCGCCGCCCGAGCCACAGGCGTACGCGACAGCCGAGACCGGCCACACTGCAAGGGGAGACAACGCGCTCATGAGCGATGTTCTGGAGCTTCAGGACGTATCCGTGGTCCGTGAGGGCCGGGCTCTGGTGGACCAGGTCTCCTGGTCGGTGAAGGAGGGCGAGCGCTGGGTCATCCTCGGCCCCAACGGCGCCGGCAAGACCACCCTCCTGAACGTCGCCTCCAGCTACCTCTTCCCCAGCAAGGGCACCGCCACCGTCCTCGGCGACACCCTCGGCCGCGTCGACGTCTTCGACCTGCGCCCGCGCATCGGCATGGCCGGCATCGCGATGGCCGAGAAGCTCCCCAAGCGCCAGACCGTCCTGGAGACCGTGCTCACCGCCGCCTACGGCATGACCGCCCACTGGCAGGAGGAGTACGACGAGGTCGACGAGCAGCGCGCCCGCGCCTTCCTCGACCGCCTCGGCATGACCGACTACGTCGACCGCCGCTTCGGCACCCTCTCCGAGGGCGAGCGCAAGCGCACCCTGATCGCCCGCGCCCTGATGACCGACCCCGAACTGCTGCTCCTCGACGAGCCCGCCGCCGGCCTCGACCTCGGCGGCCGCGAGGACCTGGTCCGCCGCCTCGGCCGGCTCGCCCGCGACCCGATCGCCCCCTCCATGATCATGGTCACCCACCATGTCGAGGAGATCGCCCCCGGCTTCACCCACGTCCTGATGATCCGTCAGGGCAAGGTCCTCGCCGCCGGCCCGCTGGAACTCGAACTCACCTCCCGCAACCTCTCCCGCTGCTTCGGTCTCCCGCTCGTCGTCGAACAGCTCGGCGACCGCTGGACCGCCCACGGACTCCCCCTGTCCTGACGGGCGTCGACGCGGCAAAGCGCCCTGTCGGGTTGGGCACCCCCGGCCCTACCATGACAATGTGAACAACATCGACGCGTGGGTGTGGTGGCTCGTCGTCGCGGCCGCACTCGGCATCCCGCTCGTGGTGACCGCGATGCCGGAGTTCGGCATGTTCGCGGTCGGCGCCGTCGCCGCCGCAGGCACCGCCGGACTCGGCGCGGGCGTCGTGCTCCAGGTACTCGTCTTCGTCGTCGTCTCCGTCGCCCTCATCGCCGTCGTACGGCCCATCGCGAACCGGCACGCCCTCCAGCGCCCCGGACTCGCCACCGGAGTCGACGCGTTGAAGGGCAGACAAGCCGTCGTCCTCGAACGCGTCGACGGTGCGGACGGACGGATCAAGCTCGCCGGCGAGATCTGGTCGGCCCGCTCCCTCCACCCGGACCGCGCCTACGAAGTGGGCCAGGAAGTGGACGTCGTGGAGATCGAGGGGGCCACGGCGATTGTCATCTGACCTCGAAAGACTCAACTGAACAGAAGAGTCCCCGAGTTGCGCGTGCGTCTGTCAGACTCGTCCAGCAAGATCTTCAACAACCATAAGATCTGCCGAAGCGCCGAGGCGGAGAAGGGTACGGGGAGCGACGATGGAACCGGTCATCATCGTCCTGGTCATTCTGGTGGTGTTGGTCTTCATCGCCTTGATCAAGACGATCCAAGTCATCCCGCAGGCGAGCGCCGCCATCGTGGAGCGCTTCGGCCGCTACACGCGGACGCTGAACGCCGGACTCAACATCGTGGTCCCGTTCATAGACACCATCCGCAACCGCATCGACCTGCGCGAACAGGTCGTACCGTTCCCGCCGCAGCCGGTGATCACCCAGGACAACCTGGTCGTGAACATCGACACGGTCATCTACTACCAGGTCACCGACGCCCGCGCGGCCACCTACGAGGTCGCCAGCTACATCCAGGCCATCGAACAGCTGACCGTCACCACGCTGCGCAACATCATCGGCGGCATGGACCTGGAACGCACCCTGACCTCCCGCGAGGAGATCAACGCGGCCCTGCGCGGCGTCCTCGACGAGGCCACCGGCAAGTGGGGCATCCGCGTCAACCGCGTCGAACTCAAGGCGATCGAACCGCCGACCTCCATCCAGGACTCGATGGAGAAGCAGATGCGCGCCGACCGTGACAAGCGCGCCGCGATCCTCACCGCGGAAGGCACCCGCCAGGCCGCCATCCTCACCGCCGAGGGCGAGAAGCAGTCCCAGATCCTGCGCGCCGAGGGTGAGGCCAAGGCGGCGGCCCTCCGCGCGGAGGGTGAGGCCCAGGCGGTCCGCACGGTCTTCGAGGCGATCCACGCCGGCGACCCGGACCAGAAGCTCCTCTCCTACCAGTACCTCCAGATGCTCCCGAAGATCGCCGAAGGCGACGCGAACAAGCTCTGGATCGTCCCCAGCGAAATCGGCGACGCCCTCAAGGGCCTGTCGGGCGCGATGGGCAACTTCGGCTCCCTGGGCGGCGGCTCGGGCGGCGGCGGCAACAGCATCCCGGCCCAGGAACGCCGCGAGAAGCCGAACATCGACTGACAGCCACTGAAAAACAAAGGTTCCCCGCACCCCGGTCAGGGGCGCGGGGAACCATTCGATGTGCGGCTCCGCCGCGCGGGCGCGACAAGCCACAACGCAGCCGCAGCCGCAAGCCGGGATCAACCCGGCAGACGCCCTAGGCGGCCACATCCCCCGCCAGCCACTCAGGAAGCGCCGCGTAGTCCTCGGCCCCCAACGCAAGCAGCATCGCATCCTGCGGCGAAGGCTCGAACGGCTTGCGCAGCAACGGCATCCCCGCCTGCTCCGGCGTCCGGTCCGCCTTGCGGTGATTGTCCTCCGCGCACGACGCCACCGTGTTCAGCCACGAGTCGCCCCCACCCTGCGCCCGCGGCACCACGTGGTCCACGGTCGTCGCCCGCCGCCCGCAGTACGCGCATCTGTGCCGGTCCCTGATCAGCACCCCCCGCCGCGACCAGGGCGCCTGTCTCCGGAACGGCACCCGTACGTACCGGCAGAGCCTGATCACCCGCGGCGCGGGTATGTCCACGTCCGCACCGCGCATACGCAGTTCGGGGTGGGCCTGCTCGACGACGGCCTTGTCCTGGAGCACCAGGACGACGGCGCGATTCAAAGTCACCGTAGACAGCGGCTCGAAGCTTGCGTTCAGAACCAGCGTGTCACGCATCCAGCCCACCTCCCATGTGCACCGTGCCCACCCCCGGCGGGCTGGATCAACTCTGGACGGGCGCGCCGAGATGGACAACGCAATAAAAACTGCCCGCCTCTGATCACTTCCAAGACCAGAGGCGGGCAAACGTTCAATGAACGCTCGACTGATTTCGCGAGCCGGGTCAGCCCTCGGCGGGGACCTCGTACTCGCCGATCAGCTGCGCCCGCGCGATCGCGTGGAAGCGCAGGTTGAACCCGACGACGGCAGGAGACACGTCGGCATCCGGACCCAGCTTCTCCTGGTCCACCGCGTACACCGTGAAGACGTACCGGTGCGGCCCGTCCCCGGGCGGCGGCGCGGCACCGCCGAAGTCCTTCGACCCGTAGTCGTTGCGTACGTGCACCGCGCCCTCGGGCAGTCCCTCGAACGTGCCGCTGCCGGCACCCGCCGGCAGCTCGGTCACCGAGGCCGGGATGTCGAACACGGTCCAGTGCCAGAAGCCGCTGCCGGTCGGTGCGTCCGGGTCGTAGCAGGTCACGGCGAAGCTCTTGGTCCCGGCCGGGAAGCCCTCCCACCGCAGTTGCGGCGAGGTGTTGCCCTTCGCGTAGACCTGAGCGTCCCTGAGCGTCGCCCCTTCCTCGACGTCCGCGCTCGTCACCGTGAACGACGGAACGGGCGGGTGGAAGTCATGGGGGAGAGGCCGCCGCTTGAGCTCGGTCACCTCGGTACCTCCTGATCGATACGGTCGATGCTGATCGATTACGGAATCCGTGGTTCCCGAGCCTAGAACCAGTTGCGCTTGCTGCCGACCTCGGACAGCCACTGGTTGAGATAAGCCGCCCAGTCGGTCCCGTGGAAGTCGTTCAGACCGACCTGGAACGACCTGAAGGTGTCGCTGCCCTCGCTGAACAGCCCCGGCTTCTTGTCCATTTCGAGGACGACGTCCATGGCGTACGCATCCGCCACGAAGCTCAGCTCCACCTGGTTCAGACCCCGGTACTGCGACGGCGGGTAGAACTCGACCTCCTGGTAGAAGGGGAGCGTCTGCCGCGTCCCCCGGATGTGCCCCTTCTCCAGGTCCGCGTTTTTGAACCGGAAGCCCAGCCGGATGAAGGCGTCCAGGATCGCCTTCTGCGCCGGAAGCGGATGCACGTTGATCGGGTCGAGGTCGCCCGAGTCGACCGCCCGCGCGATCTCCAACTCGGTCGTCACCCCGATGTGCATCCCGCGCAGCGCCTGCCCGTCGATCATCGTGACGGGCGTCTCCCAAGGAATCTCCAGCCCGAACGGCACCGCGTGCACCGCCCCCGCCTGAAGCTCGAAGGCGCCACCGAGCCGCACCTTCCCGAAGTCGATGTTCTGCTTGAACTCCTCGTCGCCGTGCTCCACCTCGACCCGAGCCTGCAGACCCACGGACAGCCCCTGGATCTCCTGGTTCACCGACCCGCCCTGGATCCGCACCTCGCCCTGGACAACGCCACCCGGTACGACGTTGCTCTCGGTGAGCACCGTCTCGACGGACGCCCCGCCGGCACCCAGGCTCGCGAGCAGCTTCTTGAAGCCCATGACTCTCCCTTTACGTACGGACCTTTGACCCTGAAAACGCGATCCGGCCACGACCGGTTCCGGCCCACACCCCGGCAAGCAGGCGATTCCTCGACCACCCCTCGGCATCCGCGGCCTGGACTAGGCTCGGACGCCATGATCACGCCCCGGAGTATGCCAAGGCGGCCAGCATGAACGCCGACTTCCTTGCCCATCCTGCCGAAGAGGTCGCCCCCAAGCTGCTCGGGAGCGTCCTCACCTGCAAGACCCCGGAGGGGACCGTGAGCGTCTCCATCACGGAGACCGAGGCGTACTCCGGTGCAGCTGACCCAGCTTCGCATGCCTACCGAGGGCAGACACCCCGTAACGCCGTCATGTTCGGACCCGCAGGACACCTGTACGTCTACCGGTCCCACGGCCTCCACTGGTGCGCCAACGTGGTCACCGGGACGGACGGAATCGCCTCGGCTGTCCTCATCCGGGCAGGCAGGGTCATCGCCGGGGAAGACCTGGCAGGCCAGCGGCGAGGCGAAAGAGTCACGAGTTCACGACTTGCCCGAGGGCCGGGGAACTTCTGTCAGGCACTCGGCATCACGGGCGAACACAACGGCATGGATCTTCTGTCGGGTACCTCGGTCATGCTGTCCGAGGGTGAGTCGGTGCCTGCCGCGCACATCCGGGTCGGCCCTCGGGTAGGAGTGAGCAAGGCCCACGACTGGCAGCATCGGTTCTACCTCGCCGGTGATCCAACGGTCTCGGCTTACCGCCTGAGCCCGAGAGCCAAACCGTCCGCCGGAGCCTGAGCCGCTGTGTGCCTCGCTCACGGCCCGCCGGTGAGTCGGCGCGAAGTCGGCCAGAAGATGCTTGATACGACAGTCACATCAGAGAGGGCACGTAGCGGGATTGCCTGTCTACGTCGTCATGGCGGTGACCGTGGACGGCACCCGCGACATCCTCGGCATCTGGGCCGGTGACGGCGG
>NZ_JBEYFC010000475.1:0-6916 GCF_040634175.1 Streptomyces sp. NPDC007162 | reverse complement strand
GTGTACTCCTCCTCGTCGGCGTCCGTGTACGCGCTCGGGTCCCACATGATCCGCCGCATGAAGTACGTCCAGAAGGCACGCTCCCGGCCGGCGATCAGCAGTTCGGGGTAGTGCGGCAGGCCGAAGAACGAGCGGTGCCAGCCGGTGCGGGGATCCTCGGCGGCGAGCGGCCCGAGGTCGGGCACCGGGAGGCCGGGCAGTCTCGTCTCCTGGAAGACGAGTTGGAGGACCCTCGGTCGGTGGAAGGCCGCGACGGCGTAGGCGACGGCCGCACCCCAGTCCTCGCCCACCACGCGGTACCGGTCGTGTCCCAGCGTTGCCATGAGCGCGGCGACGTCGGCGGCCAGGGTCCGCGTGTCGTACCCGGTCGCCGGACGCCCGGAGCCGCCGAATCCGCGCAGATCCACCGCGACGACCGTGTAGTGCGGTGTGAGCAGCGGGATGACGTGGCGCCAGAAGAACATGGTCTTCGGCACGCCGTGGAGCAGGACGACCGGGTCGCCGCTGCCGCCCGTCGCACAGTGCAGGTCAACCCCGTTGACCCGTGGCCGGCCGTGGGTGAGCGGGATGCCGGCGTGATCCGTCATCCTCAGCACTCCGGATCCCGTCATCGCCGCCTCCTCATGACCGGTTTCCACCGGCATCGACGGTGCCGGTCGGTCGTATTCCACACCGGTCGGCGTCTCGTTCGCACCGGGGAGCCACCCCGGTGCGAACGGTCAGTCGCCGGACTCGGATTCGGTCAGCCTGCGCCCTATCTGCTTGCGCGACGTGATACCGAGCTTGCGGAACACCCTGCTCAGATGGAACTCGACGGTGGAGGTGGTGACGAACAACTGGGTGGCGATCTCCGGGTTGGTCAACCCCGACGCGGCCAGTGTCGCCACATGACGCTCCTGCGGGGTGAGGTCGAACTGGGTGTCGACCGTTCGTCTACGCGCCCTCTCCCCGGTGGCCAGCAGCTCCGCCCTCGCCCGCTCGGCGAACGGCGCGGCTCCCCAGGACTCGAAGGACTCGTACGCGGCCCGCAGGTGGACCCTGGCCTCGGCACGACGCCTGCGACGGCGCAGCCACTCGCCGAACAGCAGGCGCGACCATGCCAGTTCGACGGCCACCGGGACCTTGCCGAGCTGCGCGATCGACTCCAGGTACAGCTGCTCGGCCCCGTCGTCGTCGGTGATCAGGGCCCGGCAGCGCGCGAGCAGCCCCAACGCCCAGGGGGTTCCGGCCAGCGGAGCGCGCTCCTCCATGCGCTCCATGGCCAGGGCGGCGGCCTTCCGGTCGCCCGCCCGCAGCCCGGCCTCGACCATTCCGGCGAGATTGACGTCGCCGAGGATCAACGGGTGGTCGGTGAACACCGCGAGCAGGGCGTCCAGCGCCTCCCGGTACCGCCCTCGGCCGATCTCGAAGATGCTCAGGGCCTGGCCGATCCACCGGTAGGTCATTCCGATCCCCAGCTTCTCGGAATAGGCGCGCATCGTCGCGACCGCGGCCCGCAACTCGGCCTCCCGGCCGGTCCAGGCGTACAGCAGTGCCTTGTGGAAGTCCCCTGACTCCCTGTATCCGGTCGCGGCCATGTAGTCGCACGCCTCGTTGTAACAGCTCTCGGCGGCGGCGAACCGGCCGTCCCAGATCTCCACGGTGGAGAGGGCGAGCAACGCCATGATCAGCCCGTGGAGTGCTCCGCGATGGCGGTCCGCCGTCACCAGCTTCCCGAGGATCTCCCGTTTGGCCTCGATGTCCCACAACTCGTCGCCCGCGGCGCTGATCATGACGCTGAGCGGATTCTGCTCCTGGAGCTCGTCCGCGGTGCGCAGCCGGGCCAGGGCCGCTGCCAGGGCCGGGGCTCCCGCGGCGTAGCCGTAGGCGACCGAGCGCGCCAGTGCCGCCATCAGCGGATCGGGGCTCCAGGCAGGCAGCGCCGGTGCGCGCCAGGCGTCCGCGGTGGCCCTGGCGACCTCGTGGGGAGTCGTCCCCGTGATCATCCGGCCGCCGACGATCGCGGCGTACGTCGCCTCGCACAGCAGGTCCCAGCTCGCTGCGGGATCGTCGGCGCCCAGGTCGGCCACCGCGTCCAGCAGCATCGCGGGCACATGGCGGGGGCGGCCACTGATCATCTCGACCGACGCCCGCAGCCGTGTCGCGCGGGCCCGGACGACCGGCCCGGTCAGGTCGGGAGTGGCGATGTCGAGCAGTGGCTGGACCGCCGGCAGATTGCCGGCGGTGAGGTGTGCCGCCGCCGCGGCGAGATACCGCTCGGCCCGCTTGCCAGGATGCGCGGTCATCTCCGCGGCCCGGGTGAGGACCAGGGCCTGTTCGGAGTATCCGCCACGCGTCCGGGCCAGTTCGGAGGCGGCTTCGAGCTCCGCGGCCACGCTGTCGTCCGGACCGTCGGTCGCCTCGGCCAGATGCCAGGCCCGGCGCTCGGGGGCGCTCGTGGCCGCGAGCGCCACCTGGACGGTGCGCCGCTCCGCGGCGGACGCCCCCGAGTGGACCGCCGACCGGATCAGCGGGTGACGGAATTCGACGGTGGTGGCGCGGTGCAGTATCCCCGCGGCGACCGCGGGCGCGGCAGACCGGATGGACAGCCCCAGGGCGCCGGCGGCGCGCCACAGTGTCGCCTGGTCGTCCGTCGGCGTGGTGGCCATGAGCAGCAGCAGGGTCTGGGTGTCGGCGGGCAGCAGCGCCGCCGCCCGCCGGAAGTGTTCCTCCAGCTGCTGGTTCACCGGGAGCGGCTCGGGCAGTGGAACGACCCCGGCCAGCTGTTCCGAGCCGAGGTTCACCGCCAGTTCCAGGAGCGCGAGCGGGTTGCCTCCGGTGCCGACGACGAGCTGTTCGGCGACCGCCTGGTCCAGGTGTCCGGTCACGCCGGCGGTCAGCAGGGCCCTGGCCTCCGTGTCCGCGAGCCCGTCCAGCCGGAGCGCCGGCAGGGCGCCGAAGACGTCGTGGCCGCCGGTCCCGTCGCGCCCGGCGAACAACAGCCCGAGGCAGTCCGCACACAGGCGCCGGCCCACGAACGCCAGGGTCTCCGCCGACTCGCGGTCCAGCCACTGCACGTCGTCGACCACGCACAGCATCGGCGTCGCCGCGGCCGCGTCCGAGAGCAGCGTCAACGCGGCCAGCCCGACCAGATGGCGGTCGGACGGCGAAGCCTCGGTCAGCCCGAAGGCGGCGCTCAGGGCGTCACGCTGGCGTGGCGGCAGAGCCGGCAGTCGGCCGAGGTAGGGCCGCAGGAGCCGGTGCAGGGCTCCGTAGCCCAGTCGCGTCTCGGCCTCCACGCCGACCAGCCTGACGACGGTCAGGTCCTGGGCGGACTCTGCGGCGTACTCCAGAAGCCGGGATTTGCCGACTCCCGCGTCGCCGGTGAGCACCAGGACTCCGCTGAAGCCGTCACGGACCGATTCGAGCAGCCTTCCGATCGCCGCACGCTCCGAGTGCCGACCGACCATCGGCGGCTCCGCCGCGTGAACCCAGGACCGCACCATGAGAACCTCCTCCTTTCGCGCGCGGCGCCTTGCCGGGCGTCCACCGCAGGGTCGAAGTACCTGGCAGCCGGGCCGTCGCCACTCGCCGAGGGAAACGCACGTCGTGGACGGTAGTGGAGACTCTGTGGACATTCGCTGCCCGAAAGGTGACCGGCGTCGACCGCGTGCTCGCGGAGTGCCGTCCGGGGCCCGTGCGTCGCTCGGCCCCGGCTGCCCGATGTGCCGCGCGTTGCCCGCTGGACCTGCCGGCGATCGGCCGGATGTGGTTCGCTGCCGGGGTGACTCAGGACTTGGAGATCGTCGCGTTCGAATCCGCCGAGGCATTCCGGGAATGGCTCGGCGAGAACCACGCCGTCTCGCCCGGCATCTGGCTCAAGCTGCGCAAGAAGGGCCCCGGAATCGTCGCGCTGGACTACACCCAGGCGCTCGACGCGGCACTCTGCTACGGCTGGATCGACGGCCAGAAGGCCACGCTCGACGACCAGTGGTGGCTCCAGCGGTTCACCCCGCGCAAGCCGCGCAGCAAGTGGTCCAAAGCCAACCGGGACAAGGTCATCTCCCTGATCGAGCAGGGCCGGATGCGTCCGCCGGGGCAGGCCGAGGTCGACCGCGCCAAGGCAGACGGCCGCTGGGAGGCCGCCTACGACGGCGCGAAGACCGCCACGGTGCCGGACGACCTCGCAGCTGCCCTGGCCGCCGACCCGGCCGCTGCGGAGTTCTTCGAGACACTCGACCGGCAGAACCGCTACGCGATCCTGTACCGGATCCAGGACGCCAAGAAGGCCGAGACCCGGGCGCGCCGGATCGAGACGTACGTGGCGATGCTGGCGAAGGGCGAGAAGCTGCACCCGTAGCCACGGAGAGGCGACGCCCCGCTGTGCGTGACGGGGCGTCAGAGCTTGGCGCGTACGTGCTCGGCATCCGGGTGCGCGATGGTCTCGAGGATCTCCAACGCCTGCCGCCAGGCGCCCGCCGCCCGCTCCCGGGAGCCGTCGGCCTCCCAGGCGTCACCGATGTGGACGAGGGTGTCCGCTTCCAGGTAGTCGTCGTGGATCTCGCGGTATGCCGTCAACGCGTGTGCGTAGCAGCTGAGGGCCTGCTGGTACCGGCCGAGGTGGTGGTGGGCGTACCCGAGGCTGTCCCATGCGGCGGCCTCCCCGTTGCGGTCGCCGAGTTGCTGGTTCATGGTGATCGCCCGTCGGCAGTCGGCCAGGGCTTCCTCGTACGCGCCGAGCAGGATCCGGGTCCAGCCGACCTCGTTGGAGATGCCTGCCTGTCCGCTGCGGTGACCGGCCGCCTCGTACAGCGCGTGCGCCTCGCGGTAGTGGTCGAGTGCCTCGTGGTGGTGGCCTCGGCGGTTGGCCTGGAAGGCCAGGTAGCGGTGGACGCGCCCCTGGCCGGGCGCGTCTCCGACGGCGGCGAACAGTTCCAGCGCGGTGCACAGGTGTTCGCGTGCTGCGGCGGGGCGTTCCAGGCGCCCGTTCACGAAGCCCAGGGCCCGGTGCGCGTGCGCGCGTCCCGAGAGGTCGCCCAGTTCCTCGGCCGCGTGCAACGCCGCTTCCTGAACACCTAGTTGGTCCTGCCATCGGCCGTGCCGGTCGAGGAAGAGTTCCAGTGTCGCGGCGAGCTGCCAGCAGTGGGCGCGCAAGCCGGACCGGGCCGCCTCCTGCACGGCTGCGAGGAGGACCGGACGCTCGGCGTTGAGCCAGTTTGCCGCCTTCTCCCGGCTTTCGAACGCTGTCGGAATGGCCCCGGCGGCGATCCGCGGTGACAGGGTGAGCCGTTCCCGGTGGGGTGCGAGCAGGCTGTCGGCCCGGTGAGCGGTGTGCAGGAGGTGGTCGAGCAGCCGGTGCCGAGCGGCGTCCCGGTCCTCGGGCGTGTCGTGTGACTCCGCCAGTTCCGCGGCGTAGACCCGCAGGAGTTCGTGGGAACCGTAGCGGCCCGGGGACCGCTGGGTGAGCAGGTGCGCGCCGACCAGTTCGGCGAGCAGCAGGCGGATGTCCTTGAGAGGCAGGTACAGCAGAACGGCCGCGGTCGCGGTGGACACGTCGGGGCCGGGATGGAGCGCCAGGAGGCGGAAGAGCCTCGCCGCACCCGGGGTGAGAGCGTCGTAGGACCACGAGAACGCCGTGCGGGGGTCGGGGACGGGATCATCGTGGGTGAAGGCGGCGAGGCTGCCGCGGGTCTCGCGCAGTTCCCCGGCGACAGACGAGAGGCTCCGGCCCGGACGGGCCGCGGCACGGGCGCTGACGATGGCCAGTGCCAGTGGGAGGGAGCCGCACAGTTCGACGATCTCGTCAGCGGCCGACGGCTCCTCGGCGACCCGCTTCGCGCCGAGTCGCCTCCTGAGGAACTCCCGGGACTCCGCGGCTGTCAGGAGATCGAGCGAGAGGGGATGGGCGCCGTCCACGACGACCAGTCCGTGCAGGTGGTTGCGGCTCGTGATGACGATCAGGCATCCGGCGGAGCCCGGCAGGAGCGGGCGGACCTGTTCCGTGTCGCGCGCATTGTCCAGCAGCACCAGGACGCGGTGCCCGGCCAGCAGAGTCCGGTAGAGGGCGGCCTGGGCGTCAAGGCCGACCGGTATGCGGTGCGCGGGGACGCCCAGGGCGTCGAGAAAGCCGCGGATCACCTCCGACGGATCCGCGATCGACCCCGACGGGTCGAAGCCGCGCAGGTCCGCATAGAGCTGCCCGTCGGGAAAGCGGTCGGCGATCTGGTGGGCCCAGTGCACCGCCAGGCTGGTCTTGCCGACGCCCGCCATGCCACCGATCGCGCTGATCACCACGGTGTTCGGCCGGTCGTCGGAAGGCGACAGAAGTGCGTGCACCCGCCCCAGTTCAGCGCGGCGCCCGGTGAACATACCCAGGTCGGGAGGGAGTTGTGCGGGACGGACCCGAGTCGCATCGTCCGCCGGACCGGTCCTCTCGGTGGCAGCCTCCGGTACACAGACGCCGCCGTGAGGCAGTTGGGGAGGGGCGTCCTCGGTACCGCTCCGAACGCTGCTCCCGGCCTCCGGTCGGCCCGGCGGCACGGAGGCGGTGCCGCGCGGCAACTGCTGCTCGGCGGCGCGGAGTTCCGGGCCCGGGTCCAGGCCCAGTTCGTCGACGAGTCGCGTACTGACGTCCCGGTAGGCCTTCCGCGCCTCGGCCCGGTGTCCGGTCACCGCGAGCGCTGTGACGAGACTCGCGTGGAGCACCTCGTCCAAGGGGTGGGCCGCGGCCGTCTGCCTGAGGATCGGCAGCATCTGCCCGGCGAGTGCCGGTCCGGCTTCGAGGGCCGCCGCGGCGGCTTCCTTCACCGCAGCCGGATACTCCCGCTCCACCGCCGCGAAGACTCGGCCCGCTTGATCGCCGCGTCGCGCTTCTTCACGTACCAGACGCCGATCAGCCCGAGTCCGCCGCCGGCCAGGCAGGTCCAGACCCACCAGG
>NZ_JBEYFC010000474.1:0-6932 GCF_040634175.1 Streptomyces sp. NPDC007162 | reverse complement strand
CGCCCGGTTACATTCCGAACCCGGAAGCTAAGCCTCACAGCGCCGATGGTACTGCAGGGGGGACCCTGTGGGAGAGTAGGACGCCGCCGAACAAACATTGGAAAAGGCCCACGCCACATGGCGTGGGCCTTTTCGCGTTTATGCTCGACCGTATGCGCTATGACCTGGTCATCTTCGACAACGACGGCGTCCTCGTGGACAGCGAGCCCATCTCCAATCGGCTGCTCGCCGCGTACCTGACCGAGCTGGGACACCCCACCTCCTACGAGGACTCCATACGGGACTACATGGGGTCCGCGATGCACCGGGTCCATGAGCTCGTCGAGGAGCGCACCGGGCAGCGGCTGCCGGACGACTTCGACGATGTCTTCCACGCCCGGGTGTTCGCCGCCTTCGAGCGGGAGTTGAAGCCCGTCGCCGGGGCGGCGGAACTGCTGGAGCGACTGGCGGCGGACGGGGTGCCGTACTGCGTGGCGTCCTCCGGGAGTCATGAGCGGATCCGGGTGGGACACCGGACGACCGGGCTGGACCGGTGGTTCGACGAGTCCAGGGTCTTCAGTTCCCAGGACGTGGGGCGGGGGAAGCCGGCGCCGGATCTGTTCCTGTACGCGGCCGAGCGGATGGGGGTCGCACCGGGGCGCTGTGCCGTCGTGGAGGACAGCCCGCTGGGGGTGCAGGCCGCCGTCGCGGCCGGGATGGACGTGTACGGGTTCACCGCCATGACACCGGCCGACCGGCTGCGGGATGCCGGTCAACTCTTCTCCGACCTGGGACACTTGACTGACCTGCTGGAATGACCGAGGGCATCGCTTCGGCGCTGACAATTGTCATGCCGACCTCCGGACGTTCGTTCCTACTGGGGGACCCGGCCGGGACGCGAAGCTGAGGGCATGACGAAGACGACGAACACCGGGTCCCTGAACAAGCGGCAGCCCAGCGTGCTGGAGAACCTCCGGCCGCTGCTCGTGGATGTGGCGGTGCCTCTCGGGTCGTACTACTTCTTCAAGGGGGCTTTCGGGATGAGCACCTTCGCGGCGCTCGCCTGGAGCAGCGTGGTGCCGGCCGTGCGGACCGTGTGGAGCGTGGTCAGGGAGCGCAGGGCCAACGGACTGGCGGCGCTGATCCTGGTCGTGAACGTGGTCGGGCTGGCACTCAGCTTCGTCTCCGGAGATCCGCGGCTGATGCTCGCCAAGGACGGCGCGGTGAGCAGCACGGTCGGCATCGGGATCCTGGTGTCGGTGGCCCTGGGGAAGCCGATGATGACGGCGGGACTCAGGCCCTTCCTGCTGAAGGGGGACCCGGCCCGGGAGGCGGCCTGGGAGCGGCTGGCGGCCGGCACCGCGGCCCGGTCGGCGGAGTTCCTGCGCAAGGAGCGGGTCTTCTCCGTCATCTGGGGCGTGATCCTGGTCGCGGAGTGCGTCGCCCGGGTCGTCGGTGCCTACACGATCCCCGTGGCCACCATGGTCTGGCTGGGCTCGGTCTTCCTGGTCGTCGCCATCACCCTCGGGATGGTGGTCTGCGGTGGCGCGGCCGCCGAGCCGATGGCCTGCCTGATCACCGACGAGGTGAAGCGCCAGGAGGCCGCGCAGGAGCGGGAGCTCACGGTCGCCGCCTGAGCGACAGCCGACCGGCAGATGCCCGGGAGCCGCCCAGAAGCTGCCCAGGAGCCGCCCGGGAGGCGCAGGCCGAAGCTGAAGGAAATTCATCTTTGGCTGGATCTACCCACGAGTACGCCGGGGCCCTACGCTCGCCGCCATGACAGATGTGCTGCGGCGCGGTAGGGCCTCGTTGGCGTTCAGCTTCTTCACCCAGGGCGCCACCTTCGCGCTGCTGGTGACGCGCATCCCCGCCATCCAGGACCGGTACGGCGTCTCCGACGCGCTGCTGCCGGTCTTTCTCGCCGCCGTGCCGATCCTGGCCGGTGTCGGCAGTGTCACCACCGAGCAGCTGGTGAAGCGCATACGCCCCAGCCGGCTGCTGCGCTGGTCCCAGCCCGTGGTGATGCTGGCGCTGCTCGGCGTCGGGTCCGGCGGGCAGATGGCCGAGCTGGCGGTGGCGCTGGGCGTGTTCGGGCTCGCCGTGGGAGCGCTGGACGCGTCCATGAACATGCTCGGGGTGAGTCTGCAGCGGACGTACGGGCGGAGCATCATGCTCAGCTTCCACGCCGCGTACAGCCTGGGCGGGATTCTGGGGGCCTCGCTGGCGTGGGTGGGGGCGCACTGGCATCTGGCGCTGTGGGTGTCGTATCTGCCGGTCGTGGCGGTGCTGTTGCCGGCGGCGCTGCTGGGGAGCCGGTGGTATGTGGACGGCGGTCCCGCGCCGGCGGCGGAGGGGGAGGGGCGGGGTGCCGGTGGTGGTGTCGTCTTCAAGGTGCTGCTGCCGCTGTGCCTGGTGATGACCTTCGCCTACATCGGGGACTCGACCGTCTCCAACTGGAGTGCGAAGTACCTGAAGGACGTGCTGGGGAGCAGTGAGCAACTGGCGACGGTGCCGTACAACGTGTACATGGTGACCACGTTGGTCGGGCGGGCCATCGGGGACCTCGGGGTGCGGCGGTTCGGGGCCGTGACCGTCGTACGGCTGGGGGCGCTGGTGGCGGCCGTCGGGTTCGCGGTGGTGGCGGTCGCGCCCGGGGCGTGGGTCGGGATGGCCGGGTTCACTCTGCTGGGGCTGGGGTTGTGCGTGCTGGTGCCGCAGACCTTCGCGGCGGCGGGGAGGCTGTTCCCGGGGGCTTCGGATGCGGCCATCGCCCGGTTGAACATCTTCAACTACGTCGGCTTCCTGATCGGTTCGCCGTTGGTGGGTGCGCTGGGCGACGCGTGGAGCTATCGCGGGGCGATGCTGGTGCCGATGGTGTTGGTGCTGGTGACGTTGGTGTACGCCCGTTCGTTCGCGACCAGGCCGGACCGATACGGTGGCGGTCATGAGCGGCCGCGCACAGCTGATGTGGGACGAGGCAGTAACGGGCTATGACTTCGGTCCGGGCCATCCGATGGATCCGGTCCGGCTGGCGTTGACCCGGAGTCTGGTCGGTGCCTTCGGGCTCGACCGGGCGGTGGAGGTCGTCGCGGCGAAGCCGGCCGGGGAGTCGACGCTGCGGCTGGTGCACCGGGAGGACTACGTCGAGGCCGTGAAGGCGGCTTCGGCGGATCCCGCGGGGGCCGACCAGTCGTACGGTCTCGGGACGGTGGACGATCCCGCCTTCGCCGGGATGCACGAGGTGTCCGCGCTGATCGCGGGGCAGTCGGTGGCGGCCGCGGAGGCGGTGTGGCGCGGGGACGCCGATCATGCCGTGAACTTCGCGGGCGGGCTGCACCACGCGATGCCGGGGGCCGCGTCCGGCTTCTGCGTGTACAACGACCCCGCGCTGGCGATCGCGCGGTTGCTGGAGCTCGGTGCCGAGCGGGTCGCCTACGTGGATGTCGACGTGCATCACGGGGACGGGGTGCAGGCCGCGTTCTGGGAGGACCCGCGGGTCCTGACGATCTCGCTGCACGAGCATCCCCGGACGCTGTTCCCCCAGACCGGGTGGCCCGAGGAGACGGGCGCCGGGGCGGGGGAGGGGTCCGCGGTGAACGTGGCGCTGCCGGCGGGGACCGGGGACGCGGGGTGGGTGCGGGCGTTCCACGCCGTGGTGCCGGAGCTGCTCGCCGACTTCCGGCCGCAGGTGCTGGTGACGCAGCACGGCGCGGACACGCACTTCGAGGATCCGCTGGCTCATCTGGCCGTCTCGCTGGACGCGCAGCGGGCCGTGCAGGTGGCCTGCCACGAGCTGGCGCACGAGTACGCCGGTGGGAAGTGGGTCGCGCTGGGGGGCGGGGGGTACGAGGTGGTGGACGTGGTGCCGCGGTCCTGGACGCATCTGGTGGCGATCGCGGCGGGGCGGGAGATCGAGCCGGAGACGCTGGTACCGGAGGAGTGGCGCCAGGAGGTGTTCGCCCGGACCCGGCAGTTGGGGCCGGGGCGGATGACGGACGGGCGGTGGCCGGTGGGGTGGGCGTCGTGGGACGCCGGGTACGACCCCGCGGACCGGCTGGACCAGGCGGTACGGGCCACTCGGCACGCCGTGTTCCCGCTGCGGGGGCTGCTGGCGTAGGGGGTTCCCGCGGTCGCTGTGGCGTTGGGCCAACCGTGGGGTGTTCTTCCGTTTCCGGGTTCTTCCGGGACCGGGTGCGTCACCATCTCAGCCGTGTCGAGTGTCGGTGGGCTTCGTGCGTATCTGGTGGCTGCCGGGCTTGCCGGGGTGGTGGCCACCTCCCGGGAGCGGAGTCTTCACCGGTATCGGTTGTTCGCGGCTCGGGATCCCCGGGTGTTGATCGGAATCGATCCGCAAGGAACGTGGACCGAGCATGAGTTGGTCCGGTTGATGGCGGGCAAGTGTGGGGTTTCGGACGATCCCGGGTGCGTTTCAGGGCATGATGTGATCGACCCGGAACGTACGGTGGCTGCTCTGGACGCCTTCGCCGAGCGGGTGCGGGATGCCGCCCGGCGCCGCGTGCCCGTGTTGTTCGGGACCGGGCACCCGCACCGGCTGATCGGTTTCTACGCAGCTCTGGCGGACGCGCTGTCGGCGGCGGGATGTGAGGTTCTCACCCCTGCGCAGGGTCGCTGTGTCGACATAACGACCCGGTTCGGTCTACGTACGTGCAACCTCGATTACGTACAAGGTGTCGGGTTGGTGCGGGAATCGGGAGGTGAACGCCCCGGTTGTGCGCCGGGTACCCACACGCACTCGCCACTGCCGGTTCGACTGGCGCTGGAGGCCGCCGCGGGGGGTGGCGGACCGCTGCCCGAGCTGGTGGTCGGGGACCATGGATGGGTCTGTGGTGCAGGTCAGCTCGGGTTTGAGGCCATCGGTCTGGCGGATACCGATGACCCTGCGGTGTTCGTGGGAGAGGCCGAGGGGGTGGTGTCGGTGGCCGTTCCGGTTGATGACGGCGTGCGGTCTGAGTACTACATGCCTCTCACCCGCTACGTACTCAATCGAGCGTGTCTGTCACAGTAGGCCGCCGATGGGTGCACCTCTTCCCCACTCGCATCACCCGCCCCTACATTGGGGAGTGAGCACGCAACGACGAAGAGTCACCGGAAGGGGAAGCCGGTGGCCCGTCGAGTGCGGAAGGTTCGGGTGTGTGACATGGCTGCAGACCAGAGGCCTCTGAACGAGGTCGTGTTCCTTACCGTGGCGGAGGTCGCCGCGGTGATGCGAGTGTCGAAGATGACCGTGTACCGGCTGGTGCACAGCGGTCATCTGCCCGCGATCCGGGTGGGGCGGTCCTTCCGCGTCCCCGAGCAAGCGGTACACGAGTACCTTCGCGAGAGCTATGTGGGGGTCGAGACCGTCTGACGGCGGTTCCGGGACCTCCCCGGAACACCTCGATTACGACCTCAGCGCTCGGGCGGGTAGGCTAGCCCCTCGTAGGTCGTATGGGCCCATGGCGCCCAGCACCGAGTGATGAGAAGTGAGCGAGGGTAGTCGTGGGCTCTGTTATCAAGAAGCGGCGCAAGCGGATGGCCAAGAAGAAGCACCGCAAGCTGCTCAAGCGCACGCGCGTTCAGCGTCGTAACAAGAAGTAATTACGGCGCCGAGCCGCGAGAGCTTGTGTGTGACCCCCCACCAGTACGGTGGGGGGTCACACGCATTTCCGCAGCAACATCGACCCGCTAAGTTGGCCCGCATACGGGAACGCGGAAGAAAGGCGCTGATCTTGGGAAAGGTCGTGCTCGTGACCGGAGTGGCCCGTCAGCTCGGGGGCCGGTTCGTACGGCGCGTTCAGCGTGACCCCGAAGTGGAACGGGTCGTCGCCGTCGACGCGGTGCCGCCGGAGCACCACCTGGGCGGGGCGGACTTCATCCAGACCGACATCCGGCAGCCCTCCATCGCCCGGGTGCTGGCCGAGAGCGGTGCGGACACCGTCGTCCACATGGACGTGACCGGGACACCGCTCGGCAGCGGCAGCCGGACCAGCGTCAAGGAGACCAACGTCATCGGGACGATGCAGCTGCTCGGCGCCTGTCAGAAGTCGCCGAACGTGAAGCGGCTGGTGGTCAAGTCCAGTACGAACGTGTACGGCTCCGCGCCCAAGGACCCGGCCGTCTTCACGGAGACGACCCCGCCGAAATCGCTGCCCAGCGGCGGGTTCGCGAAGGACACGGTGGAGGTGGAGGGGTATGTGCGCGGGTTCGCCAGGAGGCGGCCCGACGTGGCGGTGTGCGTGCTGCGGTTCGCCAACATCCTCGGTCCTACGGCGGACACCCCGCTCGCGTCCTACTTCTCGCTGCCCGTGCTGCCCACCGTCCTCGGCTACGACCCCCGGCTGCAGTTCGTGCACGAGGACGATGTCATCGACGTGCTGCGGATCGCCTCGCGCGAGCCCGTGCGCGGGACGCTCAACAGCGGCACGTTCAACATCGCCGGTGACGGTGTGCTGCTGCTCTCGCAGTGCTCGAGGCGGCTGGGACGGCCCACCGTGCCGCTGCTGCTGCCGGCGGTCACCTGGGCCGGCTCGCTGGTGCGGACGCTCGGCATGAGCGACTTCTCGCCCGAGCAGATCCGGCTGCTCACGCACGGCCGGGTGGTGGACACCGTCCAGATGCGCGAGACGCTGGGGTTCCGGCCGAAGTACACGACGGCGCAGACGTTCGCGGACTTCGTGCGCGCCCAGGCCCCCGGGCTGCTGCCGCCCGAGGCCGTGGCCGCGGCCGTCGACCGGATCGCCGCGTTGCCCGCGCTGCACGGCGGGAACACGGTGACGAGGACCCCGGCGAAGTCCTCGACGAAGACCCCGACCCAGAGCGCCAACTGAGGAGCGCAACAACGATGGCGGACGCCAAGGTCATTCCGTTCGACGACGACCGGTCCCGCGGGGCTGGCGCCCAGCGGCCGGCCCGGCGCCGGGGCGCGGGAGGCCGGCGCAAGGGCGGCGGTGAGC
>NZ_JBEYFC010000473.1:0-6936 GCF_040634175.1 Streptomyces sp. NPDC007162 | reverse complement strand
GCCGCGACGGCCGTGCGGTCGCGCCGCACCAGGCGGTTGTAGAGGCGGGAGGACTCGCCGCCGCCGAGGACGGTGAGGGCCAGGTCGGCCGCGTCGGACGCGCGCGTGCCGTCCTCGGGGAGCCGGTAGGCGGCCATCAGCGCCCGCGCGGGTACCTCCTCGACGACGACCTCGCGCAGCTGGCCGCCCATGATCTCGGGCAGCGAGCCGTCACGCGGGGTGGGCTTGCCGTCGTGCGCCGGGATGGAACCGAAGTACTTCTCGATCCAGGCGAGCGTCTGCTGCGGATCGATGTCACCGACGACCGACAGGACGGCGTTGTTGGGCGCGTAGTAGGTGCGGAAGAACGCGCGCGCGTCCTCCAGGGTGGCCGCGTCCAGGTCCGCCATCGAGCCGATCGGCGTGTGGTGGTAGGGGTGGCCCTCCGGGTAGGCGAGGGCGGTCAGCTTCTCGAACGCCGTGCCGTAGGGGACGTTGTCGTAACGCTGGCGGCGCTCGTTCTTGACGACGTCGCGCTGGTTCTCCATCGACTCGTCGTCCAGGGCGGCGAGCAGCGAGCCCATGCGGTCGGCCTCCAGCCAGAGGGCGAGCTCCAGCTGGTGGGCGGGCATGGTCTCGAAGTAGTTGGTCCGCTCGAAGCTCGTGGTGCCGTTGAGCGAGCCGCCGGCGCCCTGCACGAGCTCGAAGTGGCCGTTGCCCGTCACCTGGGCGGAGCCCTGGAACATAAGGTGCTCGAAAAGGTGAGCCAGGCCGGTACGGCCCTTGACTTCGTGGCGGGAACCGACGTCGTACCAGAGGCAGACCGCCGCGACCGGGGTCAGGTGGTCCTCGGAGAGCACCACGCGCAGACCGTTGGCCAAGCGGTGCTCGGTCGCTGTCAGGCCTCCGGAGCCTGTCTCGGCCGTGGTCGTGTGACCCATGGGCATGTACGTCCCTTCACTCGCGGAAGCGGTCTCGAACCGCGGTTTTCCTGCCGGTCCTGCCACTGTATGCAAGCGTGCGGGGACCCGGCGAAGTTCCCGCACGACATACGCCCACAGCGGATCGCGTAGCCTGCGTCAGACCCGCTCTCGAACGCCGCCGGGCGGCGGAGCGGGCCACGGAGACCGGGTCCTGACCCGGGTTGTCAGTACGGCGGTCCACAATGGTCCGCGTCAGATCCCGTTCACGCATGAGCAAGGAGCCGGCAGCGATGGCCCGCCGCAGCACGAAGACCCCGCCGCCCGACGACTCGTTCGAGGAGAGGATCCTCGACATCGACGTCGTGGACGAGATGCGCGGCTCCTACCTCGAGTACGCGTACTCGGTCATCTACTCGCGCGCCCTGCCGGACGCCCGTGACGGCCTGAAGCCGGTGCACCGCCGGATCGTCTACCAGATGAACGAGATGGGGCTGCGCCCCGAGCGCGGCTATGTGAAATGCGCGCG
Organism: Streptomyces sp. NPDC007162; assembly: GCF_040634175.1. Classification (NCBI taxonomy): domain Bacteria; kingdom Bacillati; phylum Actinomycetota; class Actinomycetes; order Kitasatosporales; family Streptomycetaceae; genus Streptomyces; species Streptomyces sp. NPDC007162. Next base: position 5,508 of record NZ_JBEYFC010000473.1, on the reverse strand, counting down.
CGTGGTCGGCGAGGTGATGGGCAAGCTGCACCCGCACGGCGACTCGTCGATCTACGACGCGCTGGTGCGGATGGCCCAGCCGTTCTCGATGCGCGTCCCGCTGGTCGACGGCCACGGCAACTTCGGTTCCCTGGGCAACGACGACCCGCCGGCGGCCATGCGGTACACCGAGTGCCGGATGGCCGAGGCGACCAGCCTGATGACCGAGTCGATCGACGAGGACACGGTCGACTTCGCACCCAACTACGACGGCCAGGAGCAGGAGCCGGTGGCGCTGCCCGCCGCCTTCCCGAACCTGCTGGTGAACGGCTCGTCGGGGATCGCGGTCGGCATGGCGACCAACATGCCGCCGCACAACCTCGGCGAGGTGATCGCGGCCGCGCGGCACCTGATCCGCTACCCGAACGCGGACCTGGACGCGCTGATGAAGCACGTCCCGGGCCCCGACCTGCCGACCGGCGGCCGGATCGTCGGCCTGGAGGGCGTCCGGGACGCGTACGAGACGGGCCGCGGCACCTTCAAGATCCGGGCCACGGTGGCGGTGGAGACGGTGACGGCCCGCCGCAAGGGCCTGGTCATCACCGAACTGCCGTTCACGGTCGGCCCCGAGAAGGTCATCGCCAAGATCAAGGACCTGGTCAACGCCAAGAAGCTGCAGGGCATCGCCGACGTCAAGGACCTCACCGACCGCGAGCACGGACTGCGCCTGGTCGTCGAGATCAAGAACGGCTTCGTGCCGGAGGCGGTCCTGGAGCAGCTCTACAAGCTGACGCCGATGGAGGAGTCCTTCGGCATCAACAACGTGGCCCTGGTGGACGGCCAGCCGCTCACCCTGGGCCTCAAGGAGCTCCTCGAGGTCTACCTGGACCACCGCTTCGACGTGGTGCGCCGCCGCAGCGAGTTCCGCCGCACCAAGCGCCGCGACCGCCTGCACCTGGTCGAGGGCCTGCTCACCGCCCTGGTCGACATCGACGAGGTCATCCGGCTGATCCGCTCCAGCGAGAACAGCGCGCAGGCCAAGGCGCGCCTGATGGAGCGCTTCTCCCTGTCGGAGATCCAGACCCAGTACATCCTCGACACGCCGCTGCGCCGCCTCACCAAGTACGACCGCATCGAGCTGGAGGCGGAGAAGGAGAAGCTCACCGCGGAGATCGCCGAGCTGACCCGGATCCTGGAGTCGGACGCGGAGCTGCGCAAGCTGGTCTCGGCGGAACTGGCCGCGGTGGCAAAGAAGTTCGGCACCGAGCGGCGCACGGTCCTGCTGGAGGCCTCGGGCGCCTCGGCGGCCGTGGTGCCGCTCCAGGTGGCCGACGACCCGTGCCGGGTGCTGCTGTCCTCCACGGGCCTGCTGGCCCGCACCCTGAACGGCGAACCCTTCCCGGCGGACGCCGACGGCAGGCGCGCCAAGCACGACGTGATCGTCTCGGCGGTCCCGGCGACCGCGCGCGGCGAGGTCGGCGCGGTCACCTCGACCGGCCGTCTGCTGCGGATCAACGTGGTCGACCTGCCGCAGCTCCCGGAGACGGCCGCCGCCCCCACCCTCGCGGGCGGTGCCCCGCTGTCCGAGTTCCTCTCCCTGGAGGACGGCGAGAGCGTGGTCTGCCTGACCACGCTCGACGAGTCCTCGCCGGGTCTGGCCCTCGGCACCGAGCAGGGCGTCGTCAAGCGGGTGGTCCCCGACTACCCGTCCAACAAGGACGAGTTGGAGGTCATCACCCTCAAGGAGGGTGACCGGATCGTCGGCGCGATGGAACTGCGCACCGGCGAGGAGGACCTGGTCTTCATCACGGACGACGCGCAGCTGCTGCGCTACCAGGCCTCCCAGGTGCGTCCGCAGGGCCGTCCGGCGGGCGGTATGGCGGGCATCAAGCTCACGGAGGGTGCGAAGGTCATCTCGTTCACGGCGGTGGACCCGGCGGCCGACGCGATGGTCTTCACGGTGGCCGGGTCGCGCGGCACGCTCGACGACTCGGTGCAGACGACGGCCAAGCTGACCCCCTTCGACCAGTACCCGCGCAAGGGCCGGGCCACCGGCGGTGTGCGCTGCCAGCGGTTCCTGAAGGGCGAGGACTGCCTGTCCTTCGGCTGGGCCGGTCCGGTCCCGGCGAAGGCGGCCCAGAAGAACGGCACCCCGGCCGACCTCCCGGAGGTCGACCCGCGCCGCGACGGCTCCGGCGTCTCCCTGCCGAAGACGGTGTCGGTGGTGGCTGGGCCGGTCTAGGCCTCGCCGGGGTCCTGGGCGAGGACCTCGTCCGGGTCCTGGGCGAGGACCTCGTCGGGGCCGTCCGCGATGCCCTGTACGTAGCGCAGGACGCCCCACATGCCGTACTCGTCGGCGTGCGGGGCGTCGCTCGTGCATCCCTCCAGCTCCTTGCGGAGCGTGGCGCTGTCGATGTCCGAACCGATCAGGACGAGCTGCGTGAGCCGCTCCCCGCCCGGCTCCCAGGCCTCCGGGTAGAACCGCAGGAAGCGCCCGACGGCGTGCACGGCGTACCGGTTCCCGGTGTCGTGCGGCCCGAAGTCGACATATCCCTTGATCCGGTAGAGCCCTTCGGGCCGGCTGTCGAGGAAGGCCATGAGCCGGCGGGGGTCGAGCGGGCGGCCGGAGACGAAGGACAGGCTGTCGTAGCCGGTGTGCAGATGCGCCGGGTGCTCGCCGTCCTCGTGGTGGTCATGGAGGTCGTCGAAGGACAACTGGCCGATGCGCTCCTCGCCGGGCCGGCAGTCGAACAGGAACTCGGGGTCGACACGGCCGTAGGTGGCGGGTACGACGGCGGCCCGGTCGGTGAGCGACCGCACGAGCCGCAGGACGCGCTCGCCGCCCTGCTCGGCCCGGTCGAGCTTGTTCACGACGACGAGGTCCGCGAGGGCGAGGTGCCGGTCGATCTCGGGGTGCCTGGCGCGCGTGTCGTCGAACTCGGCGGCGTCCACGACCTCGACGAGGCCGCCGTAGACGATTCCGGGGTGCTCGCTGGCGAGCAGCATCCGGACGAGTTCCTGGGGTTCGGCGAGTCCGCTGGCCTCGATGACGATGACGTCGATCCCGGTGGCCGGGTCGGCGAGCCGCTCCAGGTACCGGTCCAGTTCGCCGGCGTCGACGGCGCAGCACAGGCAGCCGTTCCCGAGCGAGACGGTCGAGTCCCCGAGGGCGCCGGCCACCGCCATCGCGTCGATCTCGACGGCCCCGAAGTCATTGACGATCGCCCCGATCCGGCTGCCTCCGCCGCGGTGCAGCAGGTGGTTGAGGAGCGTGGTCTTGCCGGAGCCCAGGAATCCGGCGAGGACCACTACCGGGATCTGCCGGGGACGGTGGTGGTGCTCCAAGGTGCGGCCTCTCTGACGCGGCTGCGGACGGCGGGCCGGTCCAGGATAGGAAACACCCGGGACCGGAATCCGCGCCCCCCGCCGAGGCCACCGCCGGGCCGTGGACGGCGTCCCGCTACCCGGTGGCCCTGTCGGCCACCTCCGGCTCGGGCCCCACATACCGCGCCACCGGCCGGATGATCTTCGAGTCGGCCGCCTGTTCCAGGATGTTCGCGCTCCAGCCGACCACGCGCGCCGCCGCGAACGTCGGCGTGAACATCTCGCGGGGCAGGCCGCACAGTTCCATGACCACTCCCGCGTAGAACTCGACACCGGCGAGCCCGCGCTCCACCTCGACGAGGGTCGTCCTGTTGACGGTCATGGCCTGCCTCCGCTGTCCTGCCTGAACTTGATTCGACTGTCCATGCTTGACTCAAGTTATGTCAATATTGATTGAATCAACATGCGTCGGGACGGCTACCGTGGCGCCATGCGCGATCAACACCCCGCTCCCGACAGCTCCGCGCGACGGCTGAGCACCAAGGAGACCGCCCAGCTGCTCGGCGTCAAACCCGAGACCGTGTACGCCTATGTGAGCCGCGGTCAGCTCAGCAGCAGGCGCGAGCCCGGCGGCCGCGCCAGCACATTCGACGCCGCGGAGGTGGCGGCGCTGGCCCGGCGCAACCGGCGGGAGAGCGCGGGCGGTTCCGGCTCCGGCGGCGGCGACCTGTCGGTGCGCACCCGGATCACGCTGATCGACGGTGACCGGTACTTCTACCGGGGCGTCGACGCCACCGAACTCGCCACGCACCACTCCTACGAGGAGGTGGCCGAGTGGCTGTGGACGGGCCGGATGCAGCGGGGCGTGGCCTTCGCCGCGCCGAAGGCCACGGTCGCGGCCGCCCGCCGGGCCGTGGACGCGCTGCCCGAGCACACCACCCCCACCGACCGGCTGCGGGTCGCCACCATCGCCGCGGCCGCCGAGGACCCGCTGCGCTTCGACCTGTCCGAGGAAGCCGTCCTCGGCACCGCTCGGGTGCTGATCCCCACACTCGTCGCCGCGCTGGCACCGCAGCACCGTCGCGGGCCCGACGACGGCCCGCTGGCCCACCGGCTGTGGCGCCGGCTGACCGGCGTCGACCCCACCGACGCCGGACTGCGGGTCCTCGACACGGCGCTCGCGCTCCTCGTCGACCACGACCTGGCCGCCTCCACGCTCGCGGTCCGGGTCGCGGCCTCCGCGCGCGCCCACGCGTACGCGGCCGTGTCGGCCGGGCTCGGCGCGCTCGAAGGCCCCCTGCACGGCGCCTCCAGCGGACTCGCGCACCGGCTGCTGGTCGACGTCCTCGACCAGGGCACAGCCGTGCCGGTGATCGCGGACGAGCTCCGGGCCGGCCGCCGCATCCCAGGCCTCGGCCACCGGCTCTACCAGGGCGAGGACCCACGCGCGCGCGTGCTGTTCGACCTCCTGGAGGGGATTCCGCGCGCACAACCCGCCCTCCTCGCCGCGCGGGACATCGTGGCGACGACCGCCCGGCACGCGCCGCTGCACGCCAACGTCGACCTGGCGCTGGCCGTGTTCACGGCCTCCTGCGGGATGCCGGCCACCGCGGGGGAGACCATCTTCGCCGTGGCCCGGACGGCGGGCTGGATCGCCCACACCCTGGAGGAGTACGGCGAACGCCCGCTGCGCATGCGCCCCAGCGGCCACTACGTCGGCCCGAGGCCGCCGCAGCCGCTGCCGGAGTAACCCCTTCGGCGGGCGAACGGGCGGGGCCGGAAGCCACCGCGGGCAAAGTCAGGTTAGGCTCACCTCTGTGAGTAGGTGCGCAACCGTCTCCCGGATGCTCGACGAGCCCGTTTCCGGCACCGCCGCCACCGCGACGACGTGGCTGCTGCTGGAACAGCCGGGCCCCTGGGGTCCCAAGGCGCTCACGTCGAGCCATCTGGACCCCGCGCTCGGCCGCGCCCTGGAGGCCGCCGCCGACGGGACCGGCGTGCGGATCGCGCTCATCCGCCGCCCCGGCCGCCACGCCGACCCGGGTACGCCCGCCGTGCGGCAGGTGTACGCGGCCCACGTGGTTCCCGGGAACCTCTGGCTGCACAGTGCCGAGACCCGTGATCCGCACCGGCTGCTCGGCCTCGACCTCGCGGCCCTCGGGGCGGGCGACCACCGTTCGTTCGGCACGGCGCTCGGCGGCCGGC
>NZ_JBEYFC010000472.1:0-6950 GCF_040634175.1 Streptomyces sp. NPDC007162 | reverse complement strand
GTCGCAGATGCCCCAGCAGGCCGCACCGGCGAAGTGCCCGAGCTGCGCGGAGCCGCGGGCGCGGCCGGGGGCTGCGGGGCAGCCGGTCGGGGGGCGCCCGGCTTCGGGGCACCCGGACGGGCCGACTGCGCCGGAGAGGGCGCGCCGGGCTTGGGGGCAGCCTTGCGCGGGGCGGGCTTGCCGCTGCCGCCGCCCTGCAGGGCGTCGGTCAGCTTGCGTACAACGGGCGCCTCGATCGTCGAGGACGCCGAACGGACGAATTCACCGAGTTCCTGGAGCTTGGCCATGACGACCTTGCTCTCAACTCCGAACTCCTTGGCGAGTTCGTATACCCGGACCTTAGCCACTTCGCTCCTTTTAGGTCCGGGTGCGTCCGGACCGTCGCTACTTCATGGGCGTACTCATCGCGTGCTCATCGAGTGCTCATCGCAATCTCGACCTACTTCCAACTCGCGGGGTACCTGAGCCGCACGGACGTTCCGTACGACGCTTCTTACGGTGTTACTGCTCGACGTACCGGCGCAACGCCTTTACGTCCAGCGGGCCCGGGACGCGGAGCGCCCGCGGAAGTGCCCGGCGGCGTACCGCCTGGTCCAGACAGACCTGGGCGGGGTGTACGTACGCACCCCGGCCGGGCAGCGTACCGCGAGGATCAGGGACGCAGTCGTCCCCGATCGCCACGATCCGCAGCAGTTCGGTCTTGGCCGCTCGCTGCCTGCACCCCACACAGGTGCGCTCAGGGCATGCGCGGGCTCGCGTCCGGCCAGACACTGCTAAGTCTACCTCCCCGTACCGACCTCACCCCTTCGGGGCAAAGATCGAACGGCCGTTGTCGTAATCCAAGCCACCTGCGGCCGGGAACTATTCCCCCCGTCCGGGTGAACCCCGGCGAGGGTGAGGGTGTATCTACTCGGACGCCTGTTCGGTATCCGGGCGGATGTCGATGCGCCAGCCGGTGAGCCGGGCGGCGAGACGGGCGTTCTGTCCCTCTTTGCCGATCGCCAGCGAGAGCTGGTAGTCCGGCACGGTCACCCGGGCGGACCGGGACGCCAGGTCCACGACCTCCACCTTGGAGACGCGGGCCGGGGACAGCGCGTTCGCCACCATCTCGGCCGGGTCGTCCGACCAGTCGACGATGTCGATCTTCTCGCCGTTCAGTTCGCCCATGACGTTGCGGACTCGGCCGCCCATGGGGCCGATACAAGCGCCCTTGGCGTTCAGGCCCGAACGGGTGGAACGTACCGCGATCTTCGTGCGGTGACCGGCCTCACGGGCGATGGCGGCGATCTCCACGGACCCGTCGGCGATCTCCGGGACCTCCAGGGCGAAGAGCTTCTTCACCAGGTTCGGGTGGGTACGGGAGAGCGTGACCGAGGGCCCGCGCACGCCCTTCGCCACCCGCACGACGTACGAGCGCAGCCGCATGCCGTGCGCGTAGTTCTCGCCGGGGACCTGTTCCTGCACCGGCAGGATGGCCTCCAGCTTGCCGATGTCGACCAGCACGTTCTTCGGGTCGCGGCCCTGCTGCACGACACCGGTGACGATGTCGCCCTCACGGCCGGCGTACTCGCCGAGCGTGGCGTCGTCCTCCGCGTCCCGCAGCCGCTGCAGGATCACCTGCTTGGCGGTGGTGGCGGCGATCCGCCCGAAGTCCGACGGGGTGTCGTCGAACTCGCGCGGCTCCTGCCCCTCCTCCAGGTCCTCGGGGTCCTCCTTCGCCCACACGGTCACATGCCCGGTCTCCCGGTCGAGCTTCACGCGCGCGTGTCGGCGGCTTCCCTCGGTGCGGTGGTAGGCGATGAGGAGGGCCGACTCGATCGCCTCGACCAGCAGGTCGAAGGAGATCTCCTTCTCCCGAACCAAGCCCCGCAGGGCGCTCATGTCGATGTCCACGGCTACGCCTCCTCTTCCTTCTTGTCCTTGCGGTTGAACTCGACCTGTACGCGCGCCTTGTCGATGTCGGCGAAGGCGAGTCGGCGCGCGGTGGCCTTGCGGCCCTTGACGCCCGGCACCTCCAGGTCGAGGCCCTCGTCGTCGACGTCCAGGATCCTGGCGACCAGTTCCCCGCCCTCGGCGAGCTGGAACCTCACCAGCCGGTCCACGGCCCGCACAAAGTGCCGGTGCTCCTTGAGGGGGCGCTCGGCGCCGGGGGTGCCGACCTCGAGGGTGTACTCCCCCTCGCCCATCGCGTCGGTGTCGTCGAGCCTCGCCGAGAGCTCACGGCTCACATCGGCGATCTGGTCCAGGTCGGCCCCGGTGTCGGAGTCGACGACGACGCGCAGCACCCGCTTGCGTCCTACGGAGTCCACGGCGATCTCTTCGAGATCCAGTCCCTGGGAGGTGACGAGCGGTTCCAGGAGCTCTCGGAGCCTCTCGCTCTGGGTGGTGCTCATCCGGGTGACTCCTCGGCCGCGTGTGCTGTTGTGGGATGGGTCGCGTGTCTGGTCAAAGCGTATCGGGTCGTGAGGTGTGGTGCGTGCTGCCGCCGCGAGGGTGACGAGCCGGTGACGCGGGTTGACCGGATGCGCGGGTAACGTGATCACGGCGGGGCGCCTGCCCGCCCGTGTGTTCGTACGAGCCCCCCGAGGACGTCTGCCGTGCCGTTGCCCCCGTCGTCGCGTACCCGCTCGGGAGTACGCAGGAGGAGCCTGATCGTTTCAGCGGCCTCGGCCGCCGTACTGGCCGGCTGCTCCGCCGACCCCGACGCCACCGGCACCACCCCGTCCGTCGTCACACGGGCACGCGCGCGTGCGGCCCGGGACAGCCGGGGGCTGCTGGGGCGGTACGACGCCGTGCTCGCCGCCCATCCGGCGCTCGCGGAGCGGCTGCGGCCGCTGCGGGCGGAGGTGGCGGCCCATGCGGCGGCGTTCGAGGAGGGCACGGCCTCACCCACGGCGACCGCCTCGGCATCCGCAACCGCATCCGCTTCGCCGTCCGGCTCGTCGGCCCCGCCCTCCGCCACCGCCCCGCCGTCCGCCGCGGCCTCCCCGGCCGTTCCGGCCGACGCGAAGGCCGCGCTCGCCGAGCTGGCCGCGGCCGAGCGGAGCCTCGCCGACCAGCGGGCCAAGGCGCTCCTGGACGTCCCCGGCGAGCTGGCGCGGCTGCTCGCGGGAGTGGCGGCCGCCGGTGCCGGGCACGCGTATCTGCTGACGAAGGGTGACAAGTGAGCGACGAGGCCAGGGCGGCCGTGCTCAGGGCGCTCCAGGCGGCGCTGGCGGCCGAGCACGCGGCGGTGTACGGCTACGGGGTGGTCGGCGGCCGGGTCGACGCGCAGCGGCTGGCCGAGGCGCGCTCCGCCTACGACGCGCACCGGTCCGGCCGGGACGCGCTGGCCCGGGAGGTGCGGGACCTGGGCGGTGAGCCCGTCGCCGCGAGCGCGGCGTACGCGTTGCCGTTCGCGGTGAGCGACTCGGCGACGGCCGTACGGCTCGCCGCCGAACTGGAGGACCGGGTCGCCGACGTCTACTCCGACCTGGTCCGGGCCTCCTCGGGCGAGCGGCGCGGCTCGGCGGCCGGGGCACTGCGGGAGGCCGCGGTGCGGGCGGTGCGCTGGCGCGGGGAGAGCGTAGCCTTCCCTGGGCTCGCCGAGCGGGGCGCGCCGCAGGGGCAGGCCGGCGGTTCGGCCTCGCCCGCCGCTTCGGCGACTCCCTAGGACAGGAAGGAACGACTCGCGTATGGCTTTCGAACCGCCGCGGCGCCTGGTGAAGGCGCTCGGTGAGACGGCGCCGGACGGTGACGAGTGGCTGGAGAAGCTGCCGGGTGCGGTGGATCGGGCCGTCTCGCTACGCGAGTTGACCGTGGAGCGGGTGCAGGTGCCCGGCGGCCGCAGCAGTGTCGTACTGCTGGTCCGGCGGGCGGACGGGACACCGGCGGTGCTGAAGCTGGCGCCGCGGCGGGCCCGCCCCGAGGGCGAGGCGGCGGCGCTGGCCCACTGGGGTGGGCTGGGGGCGGTGCGGCTGCTGGAGGGCGACGCGGCCGCGGGGGTGCTGCTGCTGGAGCGGCTGCATCCGGAGGTGTCGGTGCGGTCGCTGCCGGAGGCGAAGGCGCTGCTGGAGGCCGCGGGGACGTTGCGGCGGCTCTGGGTGGAACCGCCGTCCGGGTATGCGTTCGAGACCGTGGCCGAGCGGACGGGGCGACAGGCCGCCGCGATGGCCGCGGCGGCCGCGGACGCGGACGTGGCGGCGCTGGTGGCGGGGGCGCTGGCCGCCCGGGAGGAACTGCTGGCCGCCGAGCCGGAGCCGCGGTTGCTGCACGGTACGTTCCGGCAGAGCAAGGTGCTGGCCGGGGAGCGGTTGCCGTGGCTTGCGGTGGGGCCGGATCCGGTGGTCGGGGAGTGCGCCTTCGATCTGGCGCGGTTGGTGCGGGACCGGGTGGAGGATCTGATCGCGTCCCCCTCCGGGGCGTCCATCACCCGGCGGCGGATCAAGCGGCTCGCGGAGTCGCTCGAGGTGGATCAGGAGCGGTTGCGGGGCTGGACGTTGTTCCGGGCGGTGGAGTCGGGGGTGCGAGCCCTTCGGGTGGGCCGGCCGAGGGATGCGGAGCTGTTGCTTGAGTTCGCCGGGTGGGTTTGACGCGGTCGGGTGCGGGTCGGTGGGGGCTGGTCGCGCCCCTGGGGAGTTGCTCGTCCCTCAGTTTCAAGGCCAGGACCGGGCAGTCCGACGCCGCTCTGCGGGCTCGTTTCCTGGTGCGGGGCGGTATGGGGCGGCCGTCGACCAGGGATAGCCCCATTCGTCCAGGGTGATGTGCTCGGGCAGCAGTTCTGCGCACAGGCCGTGGGCCTGGCAGGACGTCCGGTCGATGTCCATGTGCTGGTCCATGTCAGGCCTGCTCGGTGGGTACGGGGAGCAGCGGGGTGCGGTCGGACGCCGTGCAGTGGCTGTTCGCGTGGGCGTCGATCTCCGTGGCGAGGGTCGTGAGGGCGCTGCGTACCAGGCGGATCGTGCCGTCGGGGTGGTGGCAGGCTCCTCTGCCCTCGACCAGGCCCGCCCAGCGGGAGATGTCGGTGCGGGTGGTGCCCTGCGGGCCCGGCGTGGCCAGGGTCCGGAAGGCGGCGGCGATGCGGGGCAGGCCGTTGAGGCAGGGACCGCACTGGCCCGCGGACTGAAGGGCCAGGTGGCGCAGGACGCGGGCGGTCTCGGTCACACCGCAGCGGTCGGCGGGGAGGGCGGCCAGCACACCCGCGCCCAGGCAGGCCGAGGAGAGCGGGACCCGGGCGGCCTCGGCGGCCGGGATCCAGGTGCCGTGGTAGCCGCCGACCAGGACCGCGGACGCACCTTCCAAGGGGAGGAGCCGGCCCAGCTGCATGCCGAACGGGGCCTCCACCACCCGGATCTCACGGCCGGCCGTGTGCAGGGTGCACAGGACGCTGCCCGGTTCGGCGAGGGTACCGGCCGAGCGGAACCACTGCGCGCCGTAGCGGGCGATCAGCGCGAGGTGGGCCAGGTGGCCCGGCTGGCGTACCAGAGGGTCCCGGAGGTCATGCGGCAGCCTCCGGCGCGACGGCCGCGGTGGGCCAGCCCGGGGTGGTGACGACCGTGCCGTCGTGCGCGACCAGGCGCCCCGGCAGGCCGAGCCGGGTCAGCCAGCGTTCCGCGCCCGCGCCCTTGACCAGGGCCGCCGTGGTCGCCGCGTTGGCGTCGGCGCAGTCGGCGGCGGCCACCGAGACCGTGCGCCACGGGGAGCGGACCGGCAGCCCGGTGCGCGGGTCGACGACGTGGTGGAGGTCGTACCCGCCGCGCTGCCAGCGGCGGGCGGAGGTACCGGAGGTGGCCAGGCCGCCGGAGCGCAGCCCGACGGTGTCGTACGACCCCGGGGCCGGCTGTTCGTCGACCGCACCGGTGACGTCCTGGACGCGGATCTGCCAGCCGCCCGCCGGCGGCTCGCCCGCGACGGCCGTGTCGCCGCCGAGGCTCACCAGGACCCCGCAGCCCGCTGCCTCGGCCAGCATCCGCACGGCCCGGTCGGCGGCCCAGGCCTTGGCCGTCGCGCCCAGGTCGAGGCGGACGCCCGCGGGAACGGTGACCGTGCCGGTCGCCCGGTCGAGCAGCACCCTGCGCCAGCCCGGGGCGCGGCGCACCCGCAGGGAGACCGGGCGGTCGTCCTCCCGGACGAGGGTGAAGTCGCGGTCGTAACCGATCGCGGCCATCGCCGAGCCGACCGTGGGATCGACCGCGCCGTCCGTGGTCTCGGCGGCGCGCAGCGCCACGGCGAGGGCCTCGGCGAGCAGCGGGCTGACCCGGACGGGGCGGCCGTCGGAGGTGTCCAGGGCGGTGAGTTCGGAGTCGGCGCGGAACCGGCTGCAGGCCGCGTCCACCTCGGCGAGCTGCCGGGCGAGGAGCAGGTTGCAGGAGTCCAGGAGGGCCGGGTCGGTGACGACCAGGCGCACGGTGGTGCCGAGGGCCCGCCAGTCCGCGGCGGCCGTGGTGCGCGCGGCGAGGGTGGTCATGACGCCCCCGAGGTGGCGTCGGTGGAGCCGCTGCCGGAGCTGAGACCGCCGGAGGAGGACTGGAGGCCCGAGGAGGACGACGAGGACGACGAGGACGACGAGGACGAACTGCCCGTACCGGAGCCGGAGTCGGAACTGTTCGACGTCGTGCCCGTGGTGCTGCTGGACGTCGTGCCCGTGCCGCTGCTCGCCGTCGTGGCGGCGTCCGACTGCATCGTGCCGACCAGGGCGAACACCCCGGCCGCCGCGGCGAGCGTGACCGCCGCCGCCAGGGCCGCCGTCCGCCGGGCACCGCGGCGGACCGCCGCGGCGGCTCCCCGGTCCCCCGGCCGGTCCCCCTGCTGACTGTGCTGCGCTCTCCCGGTCATGACCGATCCCCTCCCATGTGACTCTCTGTCACGCACTACGTTCGGGCACCCGCCTGAGAGAAACCTGTGCGCATCCCACAGGGATCGGAAGAACTGTCTGAGACGTTTCTGAAAAGACGAGCGGGCCGCCGGTGGTC
>NZ_JBEYFC010000471.1:0-6969 GCF_040634175.1 Streptomyces sp. NPDC007162 | reverse complement strand
CGTGCCCTGCCCAGCTTCGGCCTGCTGGTCCTGATGTTCATCTGGCTGGGCTTCGGCACGCTGCCGGTGATGATCCCGCTGGTGATCCTGGCCGTGCGGCGACGCCCGCGCCGCCGCCATGGCGGCGGCGTCCGCGAAGTCGCCTTCGAAGACCGCGAAATACGGCGCTTCTCCCTCGGTCGCCGCCACGTCGAAGCTGTAGCGCCACGCCAGCAGGCCGGGCCAACTCATGAGCAGCGGGGCGTGGTTGGTCACGTAGTAGTCGCGGAAGTGGTCAGGGTCGGCGGGCTTGGAGTACAGGACGACCAACTTGTGCATGGCGGCCTCCGTCCAGATCAGGGTCGGCGGGCTTGGCGTGCCGGCTGCTCCCGGGCAGTGCTCATCGGCTGGTCCCGGTCGTGGCGGGGAGGAAGTCGGCGAAGCGAGGGGCACCGGGCTCGCGCGGCACGCGCGTGGCGCGCGCGGCGAAGCTGACGGCGTGGTACCACCCGCACAGCAGAAGCAGATCGAGCAGCTGGAGCTCGTCGAAGACGGACACGAGCCGTGTCCACAGCCCGCCGTCGATGTCGGAACGCTCGTGCAGCGCATCGACGGCGAGGACGAGCAGCCGTTCCCTCTCGGACGTCCAGCACTCGTCGGCGGGGCCGCCGTGCGCCAGGGATGCCGCCTGCTCGCGGGTGAGTCCGACCCGCTCGGCGAACGTCAGCATGTGTACGCCCCACTCGTACTCGCAACCGCACCGCGCGCACGTCCGGTTGATGACGATCTCGCGTTCCCGCATGGTCAGGGTCAGCTGTCTGCCCAACTCGTAGCGACCCCACCCGTGCATGGCGTCGGCCATGGGGATGTTCCTGGCGAACATCCGGAACAGCCCGATCGGCGGGGTCTCCCCGGGCATCATGCGCGCGAGCAGTGCGCCGGCCCGGTCGGTGTACGGCGGATCCAGCAGGGCTATCCGGGACATCGGCCTCTCCTGTCGAGTTCGTTTCGAAAACAGAAACGCCGAGTGGATGCTAGTGTTTCGAATAACGAAACGCAAGGCTGGGAGAGGCATGCCGACACCGCGCCCAGGAACACCGGTTCGTGGATCGACGACCGGTCGTCCCCTCATGGCCGCACTGGACCTGTTCGGCCGCCGGTGGGCGCTGCGCATCATCTGGGAACTGCGTGCGGGTCCGCTCGGCGCCCGCACGCTGCTGGCGCGATGCGAAGGGATGTCGTCCAGCGTCCTCTACCAGCGGCTCCGGGAACTCACATCGAGCGGGATCATCTCCCCCTCGGCCGACGGCTACGAGCTCACTCAGCTGGGGGCGGCACTCAGGCACGCCCTCCACCCGCTCGACGAATGGGCGGCCACCTGGGCGCAGGAGCAGGAACACGGCGGTCAGGAGCCCACGGAGACGTGACGGCCACACCCCACCGCTGACCTGGCCGCCCCGCGATTCGTCACGGTGTGGCAACGAGACGGCGCGCGGCCGACCGGACCCTGGTCTGCGGGAAGTAACGTGCCGCAGTGACCACACAATCGAACACACCTGACCCGAAGGTCAGTCGCCAGGTGCGGCAGCAGGCCGGGATCACCCCGAGCGGTCCCGGCGGCGGCACCCTCTTCACCGAACCGGTGCTGGTGGTGAACCAGAAGGCGAAACTCATAGAACTGACCAACGAGTACAAGGTCATGGACCAGCACGGCAACCAGCTCGGCTCCGTGGTCGAGGTCGGGCAGAGCGCGCTGCGCAAGGTCGTACGTTTCATCAGCGACTGGGACCAGTACTTCACTCACCGGCTGGAGATCCGGGACACCCAGGGGCAGCCGGTGCTGCGACTGACGCGCCCCGCGAAGATATTCAAGTCGCGGGTGATCGTGGCCCGTCCGGACGGAGGCGTGCTGGGCGAGCTGGTCCAGCAGAACGTCTTCGGAAAGATCAACTTCGCCATCAACGCCGGCGGTCAGCAGATCGGCGCCATCAAGGGCGAGAACTGGCGCGCCTGGAACTTCGCCGTCGTCGACCAGGCGGGGAACGAGGTGGCCCGGATCACCAAGACCTGGGAAGGTCTCGCCAAGACCATGTTCACCACGGCGGACAACTACGTGCTCCAGATCCACCAGGAACTCCCCGAGCCGCTGCGGAGCCTGGTCGTCGCCACGGCGCTGACGGTCGACACGGCCCTGAAGCAGGACGCCCGCGGACTGGGCTGACGCCGGCCGCGCCCGGTGCCACGCGTCGGGGCAGCAGAGACTGCCCCGACCGTGAAGGCTCCGGTTACGGCCGGGACGGCGAGGCGCGCCCGAGATCCGGGGCCGGGGAGCGCGCCCCCGCGCCGTCCGCCGCCCGGCCTCACGCGTCGCGTGTGACGCGCGAACGACACCGGCAGCCGCCCACGCTGTTCGGACGTGGTCCCACACGCGGTCCGCCCCCCCGGTTCCGTGCGCGTCGCCCGCCCCGCAACCGCCCCGCTACGCGTCGTCCCCGCCCCGCCCTGCCCCGCGTCCGGTCGTCGTCCGTGTCATGGCGGGACGGGGCGTTCTCGTCCGTGTGCCGGTCGGGACGCTCCTCGGGCACGGCGTGGCGGAGCCCGGTGTCCTCCGCGCCCGGCCAACCGGCCCGCGTCTTCGGGAACCTCCTGGACAACGCCCAGCGGCACACCGCCACCGCGATCACCGTGACCCTGGCCCGCGCGGGCGACGACGTCGTGCTCACCGTCGCCGACGACGGCCACGGCGGGGACCTCACCGTCACCGGTGCGCCCGGAGGCGGCGCCGCCTTCCTGGTCACCCTGCCGCGGGCACCGCTCGACGTCGGCGGCGACCGCGACTGACCGACCGGTTGCGACGGCTTTGGTATCGTCACGGTGTCGGACCGCCCAGCGCCGTCGCGGTCCGCGGAACCGTGGCATTCCCAGCCGGTAACACAGGCCTACGAGCCGTCAGCCCGGCCCCAGTCGCCAGGACCACGCGCGTCCGAGGCGGGGCATGCTCTCTCCTCCAGAGGCAGACCGTCATGCGCAACTCCCGGGCAGACTCCCGCCCTGCCACCGTCCCCCGCGCCGCCACCGTCCTGGCCGCAGCCCTTCTCACCGCCGGCTGCTCCGGCGCCACCACCGCCGATACGGGCACCGCCGCGCACACGCCGACGGCGAAAGTCTCCCCACCTCCCGTCCACGCCGGCGTCGACTACCAGCTGGGCGGCGCCTACACCCCGCCGAAGGGCGTCACCGTGGTCTCGCGCGACCACACGGCTTCGCCCGCCGCCGGCCTGTACAACATCTGCTACGTCAACGCCTTCCAGGCCCAGCCCGACGCGCAGCAGGAATGGGACGCCGACCTCCTGCTGCGGGACGGCTCGGGGAAGGTCGTCATGGACGAGGACTGGGGCGAGGCGATGCTCGACATCGGCACCCCGGGCAAGCGCGCGCGGATCGCGGAGAAGGTGGACGGCTGGATCGACGAGTGCGCCGACAAGGGATTCGACGCCGTCGAGCCGGACAACTACGACAGCTACACCCGCGCCCCGCACGGACTGCTGACCGCAGCCGATGCCGAGGCGTTCCAGACCCTGCTCGCCCGCCACGCACACGCCCGGCACCTTGCCATCGCCCAGAAGAACACCCTCGAACTCGCCAAGGACCGCAAACGGATCGGCCTCGACTTCGCGGTGGTGGAGGAATGCGGGCAGTACGACGAATGCGGGTCCTACGTCGACGCGTTCGGCGACCACGTCATCGTCGTCGAGTACACCGAGAAGGGCATGAGGAAGGCCTGTGCGGGCTGGGGCGACCGGATCAGCGTCGTCCGGCGCGACCTCGACGTCACCCCGGCCGGCCAGGACGGCTACCTGCGCGAGACCTGCGACAGCCACTGACGCGGCCGCCCGCGGGCTCATCCGGTCGGCGGCTGGATGTAGTCCTCCAGGCGGGCGACGGCGAAGCCCTGCTCGTGGATGCGCCGGAGCAGGTTGGCGAACATGTGCGTCATCGTGGTGCCCTTGAGCTCGGACGGCCCGCGGAAGTGGGCCAGGATGATGTCTCCGGGGCGCAGCTTCTTGTCCGCTGACTGGTACTGCATGTTGCGGATCTGCATGGACTCCCGCCACCACACGATCGCACGGGGTCCGCACTCACCCACCGCGACCCTGGTGTCGGTGTCGTACGCGCCGTAGGGCGGGCGGAAGAGCAGCGGCGCGGTGCCGTACTCCTTGGTGAGGATCTTCTGGTCACCGCACACCTCTTCCTTCTGGCGGGCCAGGGGGAGGGTGCTCATGACGGGGTGGTGCAGGGTGTGGTTCTGGATGTGGTCGCCCAGTGCCTGCAGCGGTTTGAAGTAGGCGTAGTCGGATTTGACGGCGTCGTTCATCAGGAACATCGTGATGGGGACCCTCAGGTCCCGCATCATCCGGATGAACTTGGGATCCTTCTCCTGCCCGTCGTCCACGGTGATGAAGACGACCTTCTGCGCGGTCGGTATGTGGGTGAAGACCGGAACGGTTCCGGTGGCCGAGAGCTTCACCGGTCTGACGGCCGGCGGTCGCGGGGCGGCGGGCAGCGGCGCCAGGCCCCACCTGCGCCAGGCCGCGGCGCCCGAACGGCCGGGCGCGGGGCTGGTGGTGCCGTCCGACGCGGCGGGCCGGGGGGTGCGGGCGGCGTGGCCCTTGCCGCCGATGCCTGCTCCGCAACCGCCGACCGCCAGGGTCACTGCGACCGTCCCCGTCACCGACCGGTACAACCTGCCCCGGCTCCTGCGCTGCTTCACCGTTTACGTCCCTCAACTGGCATTGATCCTGACTCGCCGAAAGGTAACCCGACGACACTAAAAAAAGATCAACAGTGAGGTGTGATTACGCCAGGCAGGGCCGGCGGGAGCGGACGGACCGGTGACTCGTCAGGCGAGTTGCCGCGGTGCGGGGTCCGCCGGGTACGGAGGTGCAGGGCGCCGTACCACCAGGTTCTCCACCCGGAAGGACAGCTCGGTGGTCGTGGGATCGGGACGCGGGTGGTAACGACCGGCGCACACTGAGAGGTTGACGATCAGGTAGGCGTGCCAGCCGGCTCCGACCCCCCTTCCGTCGGCGAACACCTGCGTGCCGTTGAGTGTCCATACGACGTTGCGGCGGCCGAAGGTCACGCCCATTGCGACGGTGCTGCCGGGCCGCACCGCGGGGTTGGTGACGTAGCTGTTCCCCTGGCGGACGTGGTTGGTGAGTTCCAGCAGGTCGGGGTTGTCGGGGTGGTACTCGAAGACGTCGACCTCGTTGCCGCCGTCCCGCCACGTCCAGATGGCGGGCCAGGCTCCCACGCCGGTGGGCAGGCGGACGTCGGCCCGGAGCAGGTCCCCGGTGCGGACCTCGAAGCCTTCGGCGCTGCCCTCGGTGGTGAGCAGCCCGGTGTTCCACCAGCCGTCCGCTCTGCGGGTGGCCCGGAACGTACCGGTGCGGGAGTAGGCGGGATCCGCGGTGAGGTGGTCCAGCTTGTCGTCACCCGGGTTGGTGGGCCCCCCGTTGGGATAGGCCCAGGAGCGCCCGGCGACCCACTGGCGTTCGGAGGTGAAATCTGCGGTGAAGACGACATCGCTCACGTGCGTGCTCCCTCGGTGGCCGGGGACGGCGGCGACATGCCCGATTGCTTTCCGGAGCGGCCGTCGGGCATGCGGCGGCAGCGGGGATCGAAGCGTCTGTCGCACGTGTGGGTGACGCACCCGCCGTATCCGCTCGAACGGTTGTCGTGGGAGTGAACGACTCGGCCGAACGCCCCAAGGGTGGACCGGTATGTCACAAAATCATCACCGGCACGGCGCATCGAGGATAGCTGCCATGGGCATGTATCCGGGCGTTCGATCCCTCCCCCACGAGGAGCAGACGCGTGCTGAGCGCCCCCACCCCGGCACCCATCCCCACACCCACGGCCCCAGGCGGACTTCCGCTGATCGGGCACGGACTCCGCCTCGTCCGGAACCCGCTGCCGTTCATCACCTCGCTGCGCGCATACGGCAGGGTGGTGCGCATACGCATCGGTCCCACGCCCGCTTACGTGGTCACGGACCCCGAGCTGACCCGCCAGGTGTTGGTGACCGACGCCGCCCACTTCCCCAAGGGCGGCAGATACTACGACGCGCTGCGGGTCTTCCTCGGTGACGGAGTCGCAACCGTCACCGACGGAGACACCCATCTGCGCAACCGCCGTCTGATGCAGCCCATGTTCAGCAGGGCGCACATCGCCGAGCGCGGCAACGCCATGATCGATCAGGTGCGGACCATGGTCGGCGCCTGGCCCGCGGCCGAGCCGTACGACGTGTTCGCCGGCATGAACGAGATCACCCTGACCACCTTCCTCGTCGCGGTGTTCGGCGCGGACCTGCCCGCGGGCCTGCCGGGTGAGTTCACCGCCCTCATGCCCGAGATCATGAAAGGAACGATTCGGCAGGTCATCCTCCCGCCCTGGATCACACGGCTGCCGCTGCCGGCCAACCGCGCGCACGCCGACCGTGTCGCCCGCCTGCGCACCCTCATCGACCGGGCCATCGACCATCACGCCGACGTCACCGCACCCGGATCCGCTGCGGCGGCCGGTGCGCCCGGCGCCGAGGCGTGCCCGCATGCTTCCCGGGCGCGGCTCCGACAGCAGAGAGGCCTGTTCGAGACCCTGCTCGGTGCCGAAGAGCAACTCGGCCGCCGGCAGCTCCAGGACGAGGCCATCACCCTGCTGGCCGGCGCGATCGAGACCACCGGCACCACACTCGCCTGGGCGCTGTACGAGATCGCCGGCAATCCCGCCGTCGAACGACGTCTGCGCGAGGAACTGGCCGCGGTGTGCGAGGGCCGGCCGCTGCGCTACGACGACCTCGACCGACTCCCGTACGCCCGAAGGGTTCTGCAGGAGGCCGGCGAAGACGGAATGCGCGACGCGTACGTCCCCTCGCAGCGACGCCTGGACCGCGAGCGCCACAAGCGCGTCCGGGCGCGTCGCGCGACCGCG
>NZ_JBEYFC010000470.1:0-6973 GCF_040634175.1 Streptomyces sp. NPDC007162 | reverse complement strand
GACTCACGCAGGTCGGACACCATCGGCTCGGCCTGGCGACCGCCCACCCGGTCGAGCCGGGTGGGCGGAAACGCGGATCAGCTGCCCGTGCGCGGGCCCGGCAGGCTGGCCGACAGGCCCACCGCCGCTGTCCTGCGGGTCTGCATCGGCAGCACCCCCTCGGGGTACTGGACCGGCAGCGGACCCGTCGGTGGCAGCGGGGCCGGTTCCGGGGCGTCGGAGCGGTCGGGCTGCGGACGGCGGGCACGGTACGCCGCCCGGTACGCCGCCGGGGATGAGCCGAGCTGGCGGCGGAAGTGGCCGCGCAGCGCGACGGGGGAGCGGAAGCCGCAGCGGCCCGCCACCTCGTCCACCGAGTAGTCCGACGTCTCCAGGAGGCGCTGCGCCTGCAGTACTCGCTGCGTGATCAGCCACTGGAGCGGGGCGCTGCCCGTCAGTGACCGGAAGCGGCGGTCGAAGGTGCGGCGGCTCATGTACGCGCGTGCCGCCAGCGTCTCCACGTCGAACTGTTCGTGGAGGTGCTCCAGCGCCCAGGCGACGACCTCGGCGAGCGGGTCGGCGCCGATCTCCTCTGGTAAAGATCGGTCGAGGTAGCGCTCCTGACCGCCGGAGCGGCGCGGCGGTACCACCAGGCGGCGGGCCAGTGCCCCGGCCGCCTCGTTGCCGTGGTCCGTGCGCACGATGTGGAGGCAGAGGTCGATCCCGGCCGCCGTACCGGCCGAGGTCAGGACGTCCCCGTCGTCGACGAAGAGTTCCCGTGGATCGACGTGCACCGACGGGTAGCGCTTGGCGAGCGTCGGCGCGTACATCCAGTGCGTGGTGGCCGGGCGGCCGTCCAGCAGTCCGGCGGCGGCCAGGACGAACGCCCCGGTGCACAGCCCTACTATGCGCGCCCCTTCTTCGTGCGCCCGGCGCAGGGCGTCCAGCGCCTCCTCCGGTGGCGGCGCCGTTATCGAGCGCCAGGCCGGTACGACGACCGTGCCGGCGCGTGAGATCGCCTCCAGGCCGTGTGGCGCGGTGAGTTCCAGGCCCCCTGTGGTCCGCAGCGGGCCTTCCTCACCGCCGCACACCAGCAGTCGGTAGCGCGGCACGCCGGCGTCCTGGCGGTCTATCCCGAACACCGACAGCGGTATGGAACTCTCGAAGATGGGGCCGCCGCTGAACAGCAGCACCGCGACGATCTCCTTGCGGCGTCGCCCGGACAGTTTCCGGGCCGCGGCTTCCGGCGCGGCAGTGGAGTCGTGGCTCATACTGCTAAGCCCCCCTCGGTGGTCGCGGCTCCTCGGTTGTGTCGCTCCTGCACGTTTCCCCTTGGTCCTGCACGAGTCCCCCGCCGTAAGACGTCAAGATCGAATCTACTGGTTCCCGCGGTGTCGCGTTGACCAGTTCGACACGCCGCAGATTGTCGACATGACAACTTGGCGTGAAGCATTCGATCACGAAGGGTTGCACTCGCGGGCCGTGCAGGGAAGTGCGCCTCGTGGCAGTGGCCAAACCGCATAGGGTGCACGGGGTCTCCCGGACCCTTTCCGTGCAGGTGGAACGGGGGTTGGGGGGTGGTGAGGGGCCCCCTTGCGCAGGGTCGGGAAGTTGGCTGAAAAGCAGCGTTCGAGGGTGTTAAAACCGGTCAGTCGACCGGTGTAGTGCTCCTGGGGGCCGGTGCGGTGCCCCTGGTGTGACGTCCGCCTCCCCGGGGCGCCGTCCCGCGTGCCCCGCGCTCCGAGCGGCGCAGCAGGTACCGGCATGCGGCGGTGACGGCGGCGAGGCCGACGGCGGTGCCGGTCGCACCGGCCAGCGAGGTGCCGTACCAGAGGAGCACCACCGGGACGAGGACGCAGGAGAACGCGGCCCAGCGCACCACGTCGCCCGTGGCGTCAGGGGCGGGACGCGGCCGGCGGGTGGCGGGGCGCGGTCCGGGCATCGGCGTACTCCCTGTCGTGCTGCTCTCGTGCCGTGATCAACGCTCGGCGCGGCGGACGGTCACCGTGTGTACGGTCCGGCCTGTCCGAATCCTGCGCAAACCGCCTGTACGGGGCAGCAACCATTGCGTTACGGGCGCGGCTCGTGCATGCTCCGGGGAACCCATAATCGGTTCCGGGGAAGGTCCCCTACGGAGCGTGTGCGGGATCTGGGCTGAGGAGGCGTGCCGCCGTACCCTTGGGGGTATGGGCTGGGGAAGATGTTTCCCGGACACAGCTCCGCCGCACTCTGTCGTCCCTCCCATATATAAGGATCACAACGCCGAGACAGCCATGGCCGGTCACGAATTCTTCGATCCAGCGGACCGCAAGCGACCGGTCGCCGACCCCACGGCGGCCGACGCGCTGGCGGCGGAAGACGCACGCCCTTCCTGCGATCCCGCCTTCAAGCACGGGGTGGTCGTCGGCTTCGACGGTTCCACCTCCAGTGAGCGCGCCCTCGCCTACGCGATCGGGATGGCCCACCGCTCCCGCACCGGGCTGATCATCGTCCACGTCGCCAACCGGCTGCCGACCACCGTGTGGGCCGGCTGTGAGCCACCCGTCTTCGTCGACGTGCCGGACCACCGCACCGAGGTGCTCGGTCTGGAGCTCGCCTGCGCCGACTACCTGTCGGAAGTGCCCTGGATCCTCGTCGAGCGCGGTGGCGACATCTGCCACGAACTCGAAGAGGTGGGGCGGGAGTACGAGGCGGACGCGATCGTCGTGGGGTCCACCCACGGGATCGTCGGCCGGATCTTCGGCTCCGTCGCCGGGCGGCTCGCCAAGCGGGCCAAGCGACCCGTCGTTGTCATTCCGTAACTCTCCGTTCTGCCGTGCAGAGGTGTTTGTGCCCTTGTGAAGGGCATATATCGGTCACCGCGTACAACTGCACAGAGCATGAAGGGAGCCCGCCGTGGACAACGACGTCTCTGCGGGAAGCGGAACCACCACCGTGGCCGGCCGACTCGCCCTGGGGATCACCCTGTTGGCGTTCGGCCTCGGCACCACCGGTGTCATCGACAACGTCACCACGTCCGACGCCGTGTCAATCGCCCACTACGTGGGCGGAGTCGCCCTCTTCCTCGTCGGCCTGCTGGCCTTGCGTGACCGTGACACCGCGAGCGGCACCGGCTATGTGGCCCTCGGTGCCCTCTGGTTCACCTGGGCCGTCTCGTCCGCCGACCACACCTCGGCCAACGGCGCCGGGCTCTTCCTGCTCCTGTTCGCCCTCGTGGCCCTGTCGTTGACCCTCGCGGGCGGGGACCAGCTCGGACAGGGCGTGTACGGGCTGCTGTTCCTGGCGATGCTGTTGCTCGCCGTCGCGAACTTCGCCGACAGCTCGTCACTTGCCAAGGCGGGCGGCTGGGTTGCGGTGGCCGCGGGGGCGGTGGCCTGGTACGCCGCCACCGCCGCACTCGCGCACTGGCCGACGGCGCTTCCGAGGCGGGCTGCCGGCCGGGGGGTGACGGCCGCCGGCTGATATGGCAGCCGACGCCGGGGAGTTGGGCGGACCCGGCGATCCAATGAGCGGACCCCCGCGGGGCATTGGGCTCACGTGGGGGTCCGCTCGGTCGTCCGGGCCGTGCGAGCCGATGGGGGCGAGCAACCCTCACGGCCCGCACGTGCAAACGGCCCTACTCCACCGTCACCGACTTCGCCAGGTTCCGAGGCTTGTCGATGTCACGACCCAAGGCCTTCGCCGTGTGGTACGCGAGGAGCTGGAGGGGGATGCCCATCAGGATCGGGTCGAGTTCGTCCTCGTTCTTGGGGACGACGATCGTGCGGTCGGCCTTCTCCTGGTGCTGGTGGGCCACCGCCAGGATCCTGCCGCTGCGGGCCTTGATCTCCTCCAGGGCCGCGCGGTTCTTCTCCAGCAGGTCGTCGTCGGGGACGATCGCCACCGTGGGAAGCGCCGGCTCGATCAGCGCCAGCGGACCGTGCTTCAGCTCGGACGCCGGGTAGGCCTCCGCGTGGATGTAGGAGACCTCCTTCAGCTTCAGGGACGCCTCGCGGGCCACCGGATAGCCCCGGACACGGCCGATGAAGAGCATCGAGCGGGCCTCGGCGTACTCCTTCGCCAGCTGCTCGATCTCCGCCTCCTGGGCGAGGATCTCCGAGATCTGGGCGGGCAGCTTGCGCAGCCCCTCGATGATCCGCTTGCCGTCGCGCACCGAGAGGTCCCGGATGCGGCCGAGGTGCAGGGCGAGCAGGGCGAACGCGACGGTCGTGTTCGTGAAGCACTTCGTCGAGACCACGCAGACCTCCGGGCCCGCGTGCACGTACGTCCCGCCGTCCGCCTCGCGGGCGATCGCCGAGCCCACCACGTTCACCACGCCCAGCACCCGCGCGCCCTTGCGCTTCAGCTCCTGGACGGCGGCGAGGACGTCGTACGTCTCACCGGACTGGGACACCGCGATGTACAGGGTGTCGGGGTCGACCACCGGGTTGCGGTAGCGGAACTCGGAGGCCGGCTCGGCGTCCGCGGGGATCCGGGCCAGCTCCTCGATCATCTGCGCGCCGATCATGCCCGCGTGGTACGAGGTGCCGCAGCCGAGGATCTTCACCCGGCGCACGGCACGCGCGTCCCGGGCGTCCAGGTTGAGGCCGCCGAGGTGCACGGTGGAGAACCGGTCGTCGATCCGGCCGCGCAGCACGCGGTCGACCGCCTCGGGCTGCTCAAAGATCTCCTTGTGCATGTAGGTGTCGTGGCCGCCCATGTCGTACGACTCGGCCTCCCACTCCACGGTGGTCGGCTCGGCCGTCGTCCGGGTGCCCTCGGTGGTGTACGTCCGGAAGTCGTCGGCCTTGAGGGTGGCCATCTCGCCGTCGCCCAGCGTCACTATCTGCCGGGTGTGGGTGACCAGGGCCGCGATGTCGGAGGCGACGAACATCTCCTTGTCGCCGATGCCGAGGACCACCGGGGAGCCGTTGCGGGCCACCACGATCCGCTCGGGGAAGTCGGCGTGCATGACCGCGATGCCGTAGGTGCCCTCGATCAGGCGCAGCGCCTGGCGGACCTTCTCCTCCAGGGTCTCCGCCTGGGAGCGGGCGATGAGGTGGGTGAGGACCTCGGTGTCGGTCTCGGAGAGGAACTCGACGCCGTCCGCCTCCAGCTTGCGGCGCAGCTCGGCCGCGTTGTCGATGATGCCGTTGTGGACGACGGCGACCTTCTGGTCGGCCGACATGTGCGGGTGGGCGTTCACGTCGGAGGGGACGCCGTGGGTGGCCCAGCGGGTGTGGGCGATACCGGTGGTGCCCTTGAAGCGCGCCGGGACCTTCGCCTCCAGGTCGCGGACCCGGCCCTTGGCCTTGACCATTTTCAGGCCGCCGGCCTTGGGGGTGGTGACGACGATGCCCGCCGAGTCGTAACCGCGGTATTCCAGCCGCTGCAGACCTTCGAGAAGAAGGGGAGCGACGTCGCGCTTACCGATGTATCCGACAATCCCGCACATATATAGGTGTTCCGATCCTCAACCTGGAAGGTCAGCCGTAGACGAGCCGGCGCAGCTGCCGGAGGGTGAGCTCCGGCGGTGCGACCGCCCGGTACTGCAGGTCCGCCGCGATCCGGTCGAAGATCTCCGCGTTCACCAGGCCTTCCGCCTGGAGTTCGCGGTGGCGGCGCCGGACGTAGTCCCCGGCCGTCTCGTCGAAGTAGGCGAGCACGTCCTGGATCACCCGCAGCGCCTCGCCCCGGCTCAGGGGCGTGGACCGCGTCAGGTGATCAACAAGTTCGTCGTGCACCCGGTAGATCCTGGAGTACCGGCGTCGGTTTCGCAAGAATCCTGCCCGATTCCGGGCAACGGTCTGTTGAATCTCTTATGGGGTGCTGTTCGCAGCCTGTCCATCCTGTGTCTTGTGCCACGTCGCTTGTGGAGACGATTTTCAGACGCCATGGACATTCCTCGTATGGGCGTACCCGATGAGCTCGCCGACCGCATGAGCATGGCCGAGCAGCACGAGTACCTCCGCGCCAAGTTCTCCCGGCGTTCCATGATCAGAGGCGGCGCGGTCACGCTCGGCGCCGTCACGGGCGGTTCCTTCGTGCTGGGTGGCACCGCCCAGGCCGCCGCCCCCACCCGGTCCTCCGTCCCCGCCACCCCGTACGTCGACGGGGCCTTCGTGGCGCCCTTCGGCCGCCACCTCGCCTTCGGCAACGACGCCGGCACCGAGATGACGATCTCCTGGCAGGTCCCGGTCGCGGTCAGGCGGCCCTTCGTCCGGATCGGCACCCACGCCTCGCACCTCTCCGTGAAGATCGAGGCCGAGGTCCGCTCCCTCTACACCCCGGCCGGCATCGGCGCGAGCGGCGACCACACCCAGTACTACGTGCACGCCAAGCTGGCCAACCTCAAGCCCGGCAAGACGTACTACTACGGCGTCGGCCACGACGGCTTCGACCCGGCCTCCCCGCGGTTCGCCAGCACCATCGGCACCTTCACCACCGCGCCCCGCCACAAGGAGCCGTTCACCTTCACGGCCTTCGGCGACCAGGGCGTCAGCTACCACGCGCTGGCCAACGACAGCCTCATCCTCGGCCAGAACCCGAGCTTCCACCTGCACGCCGGTGACATCGCCTACGGCGACCCGGCCGGCCAGGGCAAGTCCACCGACACCGGCTTCGACTCCCGCACCTGGGACCAGTTCCTCGCCCAGACCGAGTCGGTCGCCAAGTCCGTGCCGTGGATGGTGTCGTACGGCAACCACGACATGGAGGCCTGGTACTCGCCCAACGGCTACGGCGGCGAGGAGGCCCGCTTCTCCCTGCCCGACAACGGGCCGGACAAGAAGAACCTGCCGGGCGTCTACTCCTTCGTGCACGGCAACACGGCGATCATCTCGCTCGACCCGAACGACGTCTCCTTCGAGATCCCGGCCAACCTCGGCATCTCCGGCGGCACCCAGACCACGTGGTTCGAGGCGCAGCTGAAGAAGTTCCGTGCCTCGAAGGACATCGACTTCATCGTCGTCTTCTTCCACCACTGCGCCTACTGCACCTCCACGGCGCACGCCTC
>NZ_JBEYFC010000469.1:0-6974 GCF_040634175.1 Streptomyces sp. NPDC007162 | reverse complement strand
AGAGCTACCTGGCCGGACTTCATCTCCGCGCAGCCACCATCTGGATCGGCAGTCTTCTGCAAACCTGATGATCACAACTAGAGACGTGCCCTAGTCCGTGAGGATAGGGCGGCCTGCCATGTGTGATCTGGGTTTGCGGAGCATATCCAGGCAGGTGTGAACAAGGTCTGGCCGGTCGGGCGCACCTGCCACGCGGACAGCGGATTGGCCGGCGACCACTCCGCCGCCAGATCGGGGAAGTGGTAGGCGAGTGAGTCGAGGATCGTGCGGCACTCCGGACAGCGCAGGCGCTGGCCCTGTTCCCGACGGGCCGGTGTCTCCTGCCACTCGTGGCCGCAGTTTTCATTCCGCCACCACACGAGCTTGCGTGAACCGGGCGACACCTTCGACAGTTGAGTCTTGTCGTTTTTGGTCGGGTGCCACTGCGCGGCGATCTCGGCGTTGAGTCCGAAGGCCTCTGGATCGGTCTCGATCGCCACAAGACGCGACGCGCGTGTGTCCTGGCCGCGGCAGGACGGGCAGCCGTTACGTAGATACGTGAGGGGAGACTGGCGACAGCGGTGCCCACGCGGGCAACGTAGCTGACAGTGCCGGTAGTCCGCGGCCATTACGGTCCGGGGATCCGTCCCGTCGTCCCATGCCACAAGCAGTTCGGGCACGTCCGCGACCGGCGTCCTCTGATAACGCGCTTGCTCCGCCTCCCACTCAGCCCGTCGCTTCGGTGCGCACTCCGGGCACTCGCGCATGTTGACCATGTCGAGGATCCGTTTCCTGAACCGCAGTCCGCAGTCCGGGCAACGCCAGGCCGCCTCCCGCCGTGCCTTGACGGTGGCGGTCTCCCAGGCGGCGTCGTCGTTCTGCTCGTGGTCCCACCAGTCGAGGACGGGCAGTTCGCTGTTGTTGAGGAGGTCGCGCTGTTTGGACCCGGTGGGCTTGGTCGTCTGGCGATCACGCCGAGGGTTGACCTGGCACTGGCAGCCGAATCCGATGTCCCCTAGCCTCTCGGCGCTCAACCGGCCGCAGTAGCGGCACCGGACATGGTGCGGGTCGTCGGAGAAGGAGGGCGCGGTCAGTGCGCTGAGGTAGTCGTATCCGTTCTTCTCGGCGTGCTCCCGCGCCTCGGCGTGCGGAACGGGGTTCAGGTCGGCGTACGCGCCCATGGCCTGGCGAGCCTTCCGCGCCCACTGCCGCCAGTAGCAGGCCCGGCACGTCGCTTCCCCGTAGGCGTTCTTTTCCAGGGTGTACTCGAAGCGATAGTGCGCCTCGCAGCCGCATGCCAGGCACCGGGTAAGGCGCCACGCCTTCGGTTTCGTGAAGGGCTCCAGCGGTTCCAGGCCGCCCGCACGCAGCATTTGGGTGATGTGAGCGTCACACCAGATGCTCTTCGTACGTGTAGAGAACGCGGCAGGCTGCCCGCAGTCCGGCTCAGAACACAGTTGGGTCGGCTTACGCGACGATGGGGAACTCACGTGCGGATTCTCGCAGGTGCGTGTGCGGACGACACGAAGTGACGTAGTTGCTCCTTCGTCAAGCTGGGCGGTGTGGCCGAGGCCAGAGGCCTTGGGCGTGCCGTAGCAGCGGCGGCGGCAGACCACAGCGCGCCGAAGTGCCGACACTCCCGGTAGGAGAACCTCTCACCTCGTCTCACCGGCGGTGCCAGGGGAAAGGGCCGTCGAGGGCGAGCTGCGCCGGTCGCCCCTGGCGCCAC
Source organism: Streptomyces sp. NPDC007162 (assembly GCF_040634175.1). Classification (NCBI taxonomy): domain Bacteria; kingdom Bacillati; phylum Actinomycetota; class Actinomycetes; order Kitasatosporales; family Streptomycetaceae; genus Streptomyces; species Streptomyces sp. NPDC007162. The sequence continues at coordinate 5,266 of NZ_JBEYFC010000469.1, read as the reverse complement.
GCGTCGAGATCGGTCGTGAGCGCCAACGGGGCTGCCTGCAGGACTGTTGAGCCTGGCGCTCGACAGGGTGGGGCCCGACTCGCGCGCCCTCACCGACGCGGTCTCTCCCCAACGCAGCAGGGTGCGTCCGTCTAGGCTCACATGCTGACCGCTCCCAGCAGCATGCCGGCGTAATCGTTGTCGATTGTCTCTACCGCAGCAGTCAGATGAGTTCCCGGTTTGGGCTTCGGGGGCTGCGTGGGAGAGCTTGCTGGTACGTCTCGGGGGCTCACTTCGCAGACGTCGGCGCTGAGCACGTCGTAGAGGTTCGGCATGCTTGCTCCTTCGGGGCAGGCGTGTTGTTCGTGTCGTGTGCGAGGCCTGCCAGAACGGGCAGGGAGACCAAGGCGGAAGCTACCGTCAGTGTCACTGCGTCACGGAAGACCGTGAGGAAGGTTCTCACTGTTTCCTCCCCAACACCGGACAGCTCCGCATACGTTTCCGCAAGCGACTTGCGTAGGGGCCGGGCGCCCTGCGTCGCCAGGTAGGTATCGGTGCGGCCGAAGACCGCTCGGGCGGAAAGGATGGAGGCGGCTCCTGCGACGGCCAGGACCGCCAGCGTGCAGGAGCAGACATACAGGGCGAGAAGGATCCAGTGCCGCTGTCCGACGTCGGAGGCCTTCGTGGCGAGGGCAGCGGCGAGGGCGAGCGAGACAGTGGCGAGCGCACCTGCTCTGTTGCGGATGCGGTCCAGGTCGGTTATCTGCCGGTCGAGCTGCCTGCGTCCCTCTTCGATGAGAAGTGCCAGTTCATCGTCGCTGTGCTGGTCCAGGTCGCAGGTGCGATCGGGGAATTCGGCGAAAGTGGGCAGGGCTCGGCCGGGGTGCAGCAGCGCCATGCAGTAGATGAGGTAGAGGCGGGCTTCAGCGAAGCGGCCGGTTACTGCTGCCATGTCAGATGCCCTGCAGCCAATGGGCGAGGCTGTCGGCCACCTGCTCGGTGATGGACTCCGGAAGGAAGAGCCACTGGCCGCCCGGATTGAGGTCCACGAACCACGGGCCGGCCTGGTCCACGATCCAGTCCTGGCAGCTGAAGCCGGTGTTGAGATGCTTGGCGAGCCGGACGGCGTCGTGTTCCACCGCCGGCCAGCGCGTGGACGCAGTGAAGGCGTGATGGGCTTCGTCGGCCTGCCGCCAGTCCAGGGGCAGTCCTGTCGCGTCCAATTCGGCGGTCCAGGCACGGTCGTTGACGGTGACGACCCTCAAGTGTGTACGGGCGTGCAGTTTGCGCTGCGCCAGGAACGGCGCGTCCAGGAGGTCGACGCCTGTCAGGGCGACGCCGGTGGCTTCCTGGGCGTGCACGATGTGCTGGCTGCGGTCCCTGCCGGCGAAGTTGCCAGGGCCGAGCGGCTTGATGATGAACGGCTCCCCCAGCTCCGCCGCCAGGACAGCCGGGTCGCCGCATACAAGAGTGGCCGGCGCGGCCACTCCCAACGCTGCGGCTGTCCGGTACTGGACGATCTTGTTCTCGGCAGTGAACAACGCATCCACCGTGCACAGCCATGTGAGTCCTGCATCGCGCAGCACTGCGGCAAGAGTTGTCATCCGGGCAGCCATACGCGCTGCGGCCTGGCCGCCCAGCTCCACTCCAGCGTCCCAGCCCGCAGGTGCCAGCCGTCTGATCCAGCCGCGGGCGGGCACGTGCCGAGACAAACGGACGGGCTGTCCGGACCGGTCGAACACGACGCTGTCCAGTGGGCTCAGGCGACTCAGAGCAGCAGGCAGCGTGGCCGCGTCCAGAACGGCTGTTGCCTGCCGCGGAAGCCGCTGCAGCACCGCCTCGACGTGAGGGTCGTCCAGGTCACCGATAACGACAGCGCCGGCGGGCCGCAGGGAATCCATTGAGGCGTTGTGGAAGGCGCGGTGAGTATCCGCTTCAAGGTGCGCTCCCATGACAGCACATGATACGAGGACAGATCATCCCCAGCCGCTCCTTTCCTGATGGCTCAGCTCATCCTTCGTTGTGCAACCGCCCTAACCTCGATCTTGCATGACGGTCCGCCGACGGAGTCGGTGGACCGTTTCGCTTTCTGTGGTTGATGGCGGGCATGCTGGCGGCCCGAGTGTCGCGTCGGGTGCGCGCCGGGTTCCACTGCTCCGGGCTGGGTCCTCTTTCGTAGGGACAGGCGAATCCGCTGTTCAGCCGGGGCTCGGCAGAAGCGCGAGCCGTTCGAGAGCGTCTGTGATCTCGTTGGTCCAGGGCCAGTGGCGGGCGAGGCGAAGGATGCTGCGACGGCCGGTGGTGACGAGCTGGCCGGCGGCGGTGAACAGGCGGAGTCGCAGGCGGCGCGGTTCCCAGAGCCGGGCCTTGCCGGTCAGGGCGAGCATGGGCATCCAGGCCAGCAGGTCCAGAGCGATCTGGACGATCTCCAGCCAGACCTGGTTCTGCGCGGTGTCGTGCAGGGGCAGGTTGCGCAGGCCGGTCGAACGCGCGGCCCGGATGCGGTCCTCCGCGCGGGCCCGCATCCGGTGGCGGAGCTCGAGCTCGGCGATCGGCCGGTCGGGGGTGTTCGTGGCGAAGCAGGTGATCCGCATGCCGTCGGCGTCCGTAATTCTCAACTGTGCACCGGGGTGAGGCCGTTCCCTGCGGACGATCAGCCGCATGCCCTTGGGCCAGCCGTCCAGGACGTCGCCGGCGAGTTCGGCGACCCAGGCGCCGTCGCGGACCTCGCCGTCCGTCTCGACGGCCGGGGTCCAGGCCGATGCCGGGATCTTGAGGACGTGGCTGTGGATGGCCTCGGTGATCACCATGCCGACCGAGTAGGACAACCAGCGCCCGCGCTGGGCGAGCCAGGCGACGAACTCGTGAGTGCCGCCTGCGGAATCGCAACGGATGAGGGTCTGCCGCCCGCGCCGGTACTTCTTCGGCAGCTGGGCCAGGGCGAGGCGGGCGGCACTGATGTGGTCGGCGGCCGTGTTCGAGCCTGCGTTGCCCGGCCTCAGCAGGGCCGCGACGGCTTCCCCGGTTCCGCCCGGTCCGTGGTCGACGAACCCCATCAGCGGGTGGTGGCCGTAGGTCTTCTTCCAGGTCGGGGCGGCGTCCTGCTTGTCTGAGTGCGCGACGACAAGCACTCCGTCCAGGTCCACGGTCACCCGCCCGTCGGCGTCCGGAGTCCGATCTGCAGCCAACTTCCAGGCCCGGCTGCGGACTTCCGCCCGAGCCGCGCGGATCGCGGTCAGTGCCTTCCCGCCGGCGGTGGCGAGGGTGTCGATCAGGCGGGAGACCGTCGGGTCGGAGGCTACCGGCCCGAACACGGCCGGCTCGGACCGCAGCAGTGCGACGTCGGCGAGGCAGTCTCCGCCGAGCGTGACCGCCAGCGCGAGGTCCAGGAGAACCTTGCCCGGGTCGTGGACGGCCCGCGGTTTGCGCCAGGGGGCGAGCGCTGCGGATATGGCCCGGTCAAGACCGGTCTTGCGGGCCGTTTCGACCAGCAGGACCGAACCGGCCTGCGAGACCACGGCTCGGCCGTCGTCCCGGACACGGACATGGGGGTAGGACCCGGTAGGCTGCTTCACCTGGAAAGTGCCTCCGACAGGGGCGGGAACAAGGACCTCAGCAATCCTCATTCTCGCTGGTCAGAGGCACTTTTCGCTTACCTGACCGCCTATCGGACAGCCCGCTTCACGAAAGCGCGAGGCTAAGGAGGCGGCATCCAGGGCAAGAAGCAGCAGATGATCACGCCGTCCACCCGTCCGAAGCAGCCATAACTGAACGCGTCGGTGCGCGGCCCGTCCTTCGCAGGGGAGCGCACGCGCGATACGGCCTCCTACGCAAACAGCATCTCGCCCCAACGCCTTGCCCTCGGGATGACCGGCCGACAACTGCCCCTCGCCCACGACGACGGCACCGTCCTCGCCCGCCCAACCGTGCAGACCTCCAGCCAACGGCGGCGGACGGCCCGCCCCGCCACAGCGCGGTGACCTACTTCGGCTACGGCTTCGGCCTTCACGTCGGCTCATGACCTCACCCGCTGAACTGGGCCGCCACATCACCAGCGTTCGCGATAACGTGTGGAGGTCTGTTCACAACCTCTTCCGGCGTGGGAGCAGTGACGCCTACACCAGCCCGATAGTGGCGCGGTTTTACGGCGGGTGGTGTGCGGCGGAGCCCGACGGCTGCGAGCGGAGCCCGCTCTTCTGGGTATACGGCGAGGCCGGCGCTCTCAGGGAGAGTGCCGGCCTGGAGCGGTCTCACGCGGCAACGTGATCGCGCTGGGATTCCTGAACCGCCGGGTGGAGCCCGCAACTTTCAGGAGCGGCCGAAGCCATGGTGCCTGTCGAATAGTGCCTGCCGTCTCTGAACGGGCACTGAACACGATTGGGATGGCGCGCCATCTAAATCCCGTGCGAGGGGCAGGAGGTTCTGCCGTCGGCGGTGAACATCCTGTTCGGCCCGGGTGCGCACTGGTAACGGCGCGTGGACAGATCTGCATGAAAGTCTTGGACGCTGACGCATCATTGATTCTGAGGGTATCCCCTGGCCGGTGGGGCGAGTGGCAGGATGCAGAGCCCGGACGGCGTCGGCAAACGCCGTTCGGATGTTCGGCATTGGAGCCCGCAACATCCCCCGCTCTGTGCGGGGGTTCATGACTCAGGAGAAGACCATGGCTCGAACTCTCTTTCCAGCGCAGTGCGCGGTGCACGGTACGCCGTGCGGGCACCGGTCTCCGTTCGCCGATGCCGTGGTGATCGTCGTGATCGTCGTGCTGGCTTGTGTCCTGTCCATGTACGGTCTGGAGCTTTCGTCCGTCCTGGCCGTTCTGGGAGGCGCCGGCCTGGTGGCGGCCAGCACGCTGACTGCCGTCCGTGGAGGAGGCAGGCGCCTGCGCCGCACCGTGGTGCAGGCTGCGGCCGCTATTGCCGCCGGCTGACGGCCGAACGTCGGTGGGGCGCAAGGAGAGGCCGATTGCCTCCTCGAACCGAGCGCTGGTGAAGCTTGCCAGGTGGCTGCGCGACCAACGGTCGGACAGCGGTTGTTCGTATGCCGAGTTGGCCGCGCGTGTGGGCGTTCACGCCACCACGCTGCAGCGGGCGGCATCAGGCCAGTCGGTTCCCAGTGAGCGCAGCGTGCGCGCCTATGCGGTTGCCTGCGGCGCGTCGGTGGATACGGCGATGGACCTGTGGCGGCAGGCTCGGCGGGGCAGGCTGCGCATGGACCACCCAGGTTCGCCGGCAGAAGGTCGGTAGAGTCTCGGGCTTCATCGAGGTCGCCTCGCTCGCATGCCGCC
>NZ_JBEYFC010000468.1:0-6978 GCF_040634175.1 Streptomyces sp. NPDC007162 | reverse complement strand
GAGCGGCGCAGGTGCGGGAGGGCGGCGCGGGCGGTGCGGACCATGCCGAGGACATTGACATCGAGGACGCGGTGCCATTCGTCGTCGTCGTTGTCACACCGACGCTGCCGGGCGCGGCCGGGCATCTGCTCCTCGCCGCACCCCTGTTCACGGTCATGACCACGGTGTGCGGGATGCTGGTCACCGCGGGGACTGTGCGTCTGCTGAGCCGCTCGATCAAGCCCGGTCTGCACCGCGCGGACGGTGGCGTGGCCTGGCGGGCGTGGCTGGTGACCCGGCTGCTCGACGGTGCCCGCGGCAGTCTGTTCCCCCTGTACGCGAGTCTGGCCACGCCGTACTGGCTGCGGCTGCTCGGTGCCCGCGTCGGCCGCGGCACCGAGATCTCCACGGTGCTGCCGCTGCCGTCCCTGCTCCGCGTGGACGACGGGGCCTTCCTGGCCGACGACACCCTCGTCGCGCCGTTCGAACTGCGCGACGGATGGCTGCGGCTGGGACGCGTACGCATCGGGGCGCGGGCCTTCGTGGGGAACTCCGGCATCGTCGCGCCCGGCCACGACGTCCCCGACCGGGCCCTGGTGGGTGTGCTGTCCGACGCGCCGGCCGGCGGCAGGCCGGGCATGTCCTGGATCGGCCGGCCGGTGATGCCGCTGCCGCGCGTACCCGACAGCACCGACCCGGCGCGGACGTTCGCTCCGCCCCGGCGGCTGAGGGCGGCCCGCGCGGCCGTGGAGCTGTGCCGGCTGCTGCCGATGATCCTGGGCACGCTCCTGGCGGAGTGCCTGTTCCTCGGTGGGCAGGAAGCCCTGGACCGCGGCGGGCTTGTGCCGGCCGCCCTGGTCGGCGCTCCCTTGCTCCTTGCCGGGGCGGTCGTGGCCTGCCTCCTCACCACCGGTGCCAAGTGGCTGCTCGTGGGGCGCTTCCGGCCGGTCGAGCGGCCCCTGTGGTCGTCGTTCGTGTGGCGCAACGAGGTGTTCGACACGTTCGTGGAGATGCTGGCCGTTCCCTGGGGGGTGGGTGCGCACCTCGGCACACCGGCACTGAACTGGTGGCTGCGCACGCTGGGCGCGCGCGTCGGCCGCGGGGTGTGGTGCGAGACGTACTGGCTGCCGGAGACCGATCTGGTCAGTCTCGGCGACGGCGTCAGCGTCAACCGCGGCTGCGTCCTGCAGACCCATCTGTTCCACGACCGGATCATGCGGATGGACGCCGTGCGCCTGGGCGCCGGTGCCTCGCTCGGCCCGCACAGCATCGCCCTGCCCGGCACCACGATCGGCGCCGGCGCCGCCATCGGCGCCGCCTCCCTCGTGATGCGCGGCGAGACGGTGCCCGACGGCACGCGCTGGGCGGGCAATCCGATCGCCGGTGCCCCCGCGACCGGCACCACGACTCGCCTCGGCGAAGAAGGGGAAGCGGCATGACCTGGTGCAGTCGTCGTGCGCTGCTGCGCGGCGCGGCGCTCGCTCCCCTGGCGGCGACGGCCATGGACGGCCCGCCCCAGGAGGCCGAGCGCTACTTCGCGAGCCACGGCACCCACGACCACCGCACTCTCGCCTACGACCTGCGCCTGACGTACGACCCGGCCGCCGCCACGCTCGACGGCCGGGCGCACATCCGCGCGGTGGCCGAGCGGACGCTGCGGCAGGTGCACCTCGACCTCGCCGGACTGACCGTGCACGACGCCCTGGTCGACGGGGCCGCCACGCGCCCGTACCACAGGGGGCGCAAGCTGGTCCTGGCCGCGCCGCGGCCCATCAGGGCGGGCACGCCGTTCGCCCTGGAGATCGGTTACGGCGGCCGGCCGGGCCCGGTGCGCACACCGTTCGGGCCCATCGGCTGGGACCGCACCGGCGACCCGCACGACGGCACCCTGGTGGCCGCGCAGCCGCTCGGCGCCGCGTCGTGGTTCCCGTGCAACGACCGGCCGGACGACAAGGCCGAGTTCACCTTCCGGGTGACCGTGCCACGCGGCCACCAGGTGATCGCCAACGGCACCCTCCTGGAGCGCGTCGGCACGGGTTCGACCGAGTCCTGGACGTACCGTCACCCCGGTCCCATGGCGCCCTATCTCGCCGCGCTGTACACCGGCCGCTTCGTCCACCGGACCTGGCAGGCCCGCGACACCGCGACCGGCCGCCGGGTCACCGGCCGCGACGCGTACCCGGCCCGCATCGCCGGGCAGGCCGGGTACGACCTGGCCCGTCAGCCCGAGATGGTGGAGACCTTCACCGGCTGGTTCGGCCCGTATCCCTTCGAGACGTACGGCGCGGTCGTGGTGGACGCGGATCTGGACGAGCCGGTCGAGAACCAGACGGCGTCCGTCTTCGGCCGCAACCACATCGACGGCAACCGGACGTGGGAGACGCTCGTCGCCCACGAACTCGTCCACCAGTGGTTCGGGAACAGCGTGAGCCTTAGGGACTGGCGGGACATCTGGCTCAACGAAGGCTTCGCCACCTACGGGGAGTGGCTGTGGTCGGAGCACATCGGCGAGGACTCCGCCGACACCATCGCCAGGGCGGCCTGGCACACCATGGCCAGGAGACGCGACGGCCTGCGGATCGTCGACCCCGGACCGGACCGCATGTTCGACGACCGCGTCTACAACCGCGGCGCGTGCACCCTGCACGCGCTGCGCCTGACGACGGGCGACGAACGGTTCTTCCCGATGCTGCGCGGCTGGCACCACGCCCACCGCGGCGGCAGCGCGGACACCGCTGCCTTCATCGCGCACGCCGGACGCTCCCTGCCCGCGGCAGCGGAACCACTGCTGCGCGCCTGGCTCTACGACACCCGCCTCCCACCCCTGCCGCCCGCCACGGCCTGACGCGGGGGCCGCAGGGCAGGGACACCGGTCTCGTCGCCTCGGTCGCAGACCGCGTGGACCGGTGGCGTCCGGGTCGGAGTCGGCGGCCACGCGGGCGTCGGCAGCGGGGTCACACCTCGGTCAACGGGGCCTGGCGTCGTGCGGGGCGATCGTGTACGGGAGACGAAAGTCCATGGTCCGGCTGACCTCCCGCCAAGTCGCCTCTGCCGTCCTGCGCGCGTCGGCGGCTACGTCACCGCGTTCGCGTATGAGCCGTTCGTAGATCGGAGCGTCGCTCTGTGCCGCTGCACTCACCGTGTGGATCCCTTTCCTGACGACGACACCCGCTCGGCCTCCCGGCCGCGGGTGAGGGCCGAGTCTAGGGGGCCCGTTGCGTCAGCATCGTCCGGTTCCGCCAGGCGGGACGCGAGGGGAGCCGGGACCTCAGCGGCATCGACGCGTGCCGGCGCGTCACCTGGCGTGCGCCCCTTTCCTGCCGTGGTGGTTCTTCCGTGCCTGGCCCGGTGGTTCGCCGGGTACGGCTCCCCTGCCCTTGCCGACCGTGTCGACCGTGGTCTGTTCGGCGGCGTGAGGAGGAGAGACGGCATCCGGACCGGTGGGTTCGGCGGAGTCGGAGGGCGGCCGCGCGCCGGGGATCCGGGCGGAGTCACGCGGTGCGCGGGCGGCGGGGGCAGGGCTGTGGGAGAGCCGCGTCGCCCCGTCGTGGCGGGCGGCGGTGTCCTGGGACGTGGACGGGGTGGCGGGATCGGTGACGGACGGGGCCGCTTCACTGGCGGCGTCGCGCTGTGAGAAGCCGTCGCTGACGACCAGTCCGACGGCCGCGAGGGCGACCAGCGCCGCCGCTGACCCTCGTGCGCGCAGGCGGCCGCGGGCGGACACGGGCCGGGAGGGCGGCATCCCGGGGCGGCCTGTCCGGACGCTCGGGGTGAGGGATGCTCCCTCGGCGGGTGACGGGCTTCGGTGTGTGCGGTCGCTGTGATCCGTGACCGTCCGGGGCACGGCGGCGAGCGCGGGCCGGGGAGCGGATGCGGCAGGTCCCGCGCTCGTGGCGGCGAGACGGGTCAGCGCCTGGGCGCAGTCGCGTGCCGTGGGCCTCGCCTGCTGGTCCAGGGCGGTCATGTCCCGTAGCAGGGCGGCGAAGGAGTCGGGCAGGAAACCGGGCAGCACCGGCCGACGGTGCAGGCGCGCTATCGCGGACTCCAGGGGACCGCCGTCGTATTCGAGACGGCCGGTGAGGCATTCGAGGAGGACGAGGCCGAGAGCGAAGACGTCGGCGGGACAGCCGACGCGTTGCCCCAGCACCTGTTCGGGGGAGAGATAGGCCGCCGTGCCGGTCAGGGTGGCGGTGCCGGTACGGGTGGTCGCGTCCAGCAGGCGGGAGATCCCGAAGTCCGTCAGGTGGGGCCGGCCGGAGCCGTCGAGGATGATGTTGGACGGTTTGACGTCCCGGTGGACGATCTCCCTTTCGTGGGCGTGCGCCAGAGCTTCGCCCAGGTGCGCCCCGAGGGTGGCGGTGGTCCCGCACGGCAGCGGCCCCTCGGCTATCCGCGTCTTCAGGGTGGGGCCGTCGATCAGCTGCATGACGAGGAAGGCCTCGCCGTCCTGGGATCCGGCGTCGTAGGCGGTCACCAGTCCTGGATGCTGCAGCCGGGCCAGGATCACCGCCTCGCTGCGGAAGTCCTCCTCGGTGTCGAAACCGGTACCGGCACGGAAGACCTTCACCGCCACCGGCCGGCGCAGCCGGAGGTCGAACCCGCGGTGGACGTTCGCCGACCCGCCCGAACCGATCAGCGCGTCCAGACGGTAACGGCCCCCCAGGATTCTGGCGAAGCCTCGAAAAGCCCGGGAACCCCGTACCTCGCCCACCGTCACCTCGATCGCCCCATTCCGCGCACCGGCACCCGCCGGACGCCCGCCGCCTGCGGGCCGTGGCACGCAGGTACCCACCCATCGGCTGCTTGCACAACGACAAGCGTTTTCACACGGTCGGCCGGCGCTAGGGGAGGGTGGGCGAGGAGGGCGCGGGTCCGGTCAGGGTGGGGTGGGAAGGGACCGCCCGGTCGTCAGGGCGTTGGCGATCGTGCCGGCCATCTCGGTCGCGTGCGGATGTGGTGTGGTGCTGCCAGGCCCGGGCCTCCTCCGCGGTGACCTTCGGGTCGGCATCGCCGGTGAGGACGGTGATCGGGCAGTCGCGAAGGGGACCGGGGGCCGAGCGGTGGCTCTCGACGATGCGGTGGTCGGCGCGTATGGCCGGCAGCACCATCCGGACGAGTTCCTCGTCGGCGAAGACCCGGGAGTCGGTCGCTCAGCGCGCGTACCTCGCGCAGCAGCGCCTCGTCGTCGAGGCGGTGGGCCTGTTCGGGCCGGTGCCGGGAGGGAGCCCGGCGGCCGGACGCGAACAGGGCGGCCGGCGGTCGTCCGGCGCGCTGGAGGCCTCGGGCCACCTCGAAGCCGAGTGCCGCGCCGAGGCTGTGCCCGAAGACGGCGAGGGGTCGGTCCGTCCAGGGCAGCAGCGCGGCCACCACCTGCTCGGACCGTGCGTCCAGGCTCGGCGGAAAGGGTTCGTGGCGGCGGTCCTGGCGGCCCGGGTACTGGGCGGCGAGCACGTCCAGGTCGTCGCCCAGCAGTTCGGGCAGTGCGGCGAAGAAGGTGGCGGAACCGCCCGCTGCGGGAGGCAGACCAGGCGGGTGGGGGCGTCGGGGCGGGGCCGGAAGCGGCGGATCCACAGGCTGCCGCCGGACGGGTCGTGGTCCGGGGACACGCTCATGAGGCGGCTCGCCGGGTGTCGTGGCGGTGGAAGCCGTGGCCCGTCTTGCGGCCGAGCCTGCCCTCGGTGATCACCGCGTCGAGGATCTTCTTCGCGGTTTGGATGCCTCCGGTGAAGGAGATCTTCGCGACGTCGGGGTGGCGGACCAGGCGTTCGCCGGCCTCCGGGCCGCCGGGCAGGACATGCAGGCACCCGGAGGCAGCCCGGCCTCCAGGGCGATCTCGGCGCACCGGGCCACGGTGAAGGGGGCCAGGTCCAGGTGAGGTGACACCCATGCCGCCGTACGGCTGGGCGGGACGGTGGCGCCCCACGGCACCCAGACCCTCACCGAGGCGACCCTCACGCCCGACGAGTCCACCCGCTGGACCAGCCCGGTCACCGGCAAGACCTACGTCGAAATCACCAGCGGAAAGTAGCGCAGCTCAGCCGGGCCGGGTGGAAAGCCCTAAGGCAGCGGGATGCCGAGCCGCTCGGCGAGTTCGTCGGCGCCGACGCCGTACGTCTCACGGATCCGTATCCCCTCGGGGCCGACGTCGAAGACGCCGTGGTCGGTGTAGACGCGGCTGACGCAGCCGACGCCGGTGAGCGGGTAGCTGCACCGCGGTACGAGCTTGGGCTCCCCGGAGCGGGTGAAGAGAGTCATCATCACGTAGACGTCCTTGGCGCCGATGGCGAGGTCCATGGCGCCGCCGACCGCGGGGATGTCGTCCGGCCTGCCGGTGTGCCAGTTGGCGAGGTCGCCGTCGAAGGCGACCTGGTAGGCACCGAGGACGCAGACGTCGAGGTGGCCGCCGCGCATCATGGCGAAGGAGTCGGCGTGGTGGAAGTACGCCGCGCCGGGCAGCTCCGTCACCGGGACCTTGCCCGCGTTGGTCAGGTCGGGGTCGATCGCGTCGCCCTCGGCTTTCGGGCCCATGTTGAGCATGCCGTTCTCGGTGTGCAGCACCACCCCGGAGCCGGCCGGCAGATGGTCGGCGATCTTCGTGGGCTGCCCGATGCCGAGGTTGACGAAGGCGCCCGCCGGGATGTCGCGTGCGATCACGGCGGCCAGTTCGTCCATCGAGAGCCGGTGGTCGGTGGGCGTGGTGGTCATCGTGCCCCCTGCACGGTGTAGTGCCGGGCCGTCACCTGGACGATCCGGTCGACGTAGATGGACGGGGTGACGACGGCCTCGGGGTCGAGCTTCCCGGGCTCGACGACCTGTTCGACCTGGACGACGGTCGTCGTCGCGGCCGTGGCCATGACCGGTCCGAAGTTGCGGGCGGTCTTGCGGTAGACGAGATTGCCCAGCGTGTCCGCGACGTGCGCGCCGATCAGCGCGTAGTCACCCTTGATCGGGTACTCCAGCAGGTACGTGCGGCCGTCGATCTCCCGCACCTCCTTGCCC
>NZ_JBEYFC010000467.1:0-6990 GCF_040634175.1 Streptomyces sp. NPDC007162 | reverse complement strand
GCAGGTCAGCCGCGCCGTCGACCTGGGGCCGACCGGTCCGCTCAGCAAACCCTGGACCGGCAAGGGCATCCCCAGCATCGGCCGGCGGGCGGTGCTCGCCGTGCCCGGCACCGACGCGGTGATCCCGCCCGCAGTGACCGAGGCCGTACAGGACGCGCTGGCCGCATGCGCCCAGTACACGCGGCTCGACCTTCCGGACGCGCAGCACCAGGTGGGGGCGTGGCTCCGCGATCACGCCGAGGACCGGCGGGAGTTCGTGGAGGCGATGCTCACCGGCCTCGACGACCGCGGCTGGACGGCCACGCGCGCGTGGGTGGCCAAGCAGCTCGGCCACGGCCGCTCGGTCGCCGAATCCCGCCTTCTGTCCGGTGGTTGGAGCTCCCAGATGCGCCGGCTCACGCTCGACGACGGCACGGATCTGGTGCAACGGTCCTTCGTGAAGCCGTTCTTCCGGCATGCGGGACCCGGGCTGCTGGCCCGCGAGGCATCGGTCCTGACCCTGCTCGCCGGGCAGGAAGGCGTCCCCGCGCCCGCTCTCGTCGCCGTGGACGCCACGGCCGAGCACTGCGATCACCCGACCCTGTTGATGTCCGCTCTGCCGGGTCGTGTCCGCGTGGACGAGGACGACCTCGACCGACGCCTGGATCTGCTCGCGGCCCAGCTGGTCCGCGTCCACGGCGTCGTACCGGCCGAAAGACCGCGCACGTACCAGGCATGGACGTCCCCGGAGCGCGTCCGCGCCCCGGACGGTCCCCTGTGGGAGCGGGCCGTGGAGGTGCTCCGCCGGGACCCGCCACCGTACGAAGGCTGCTTTCTGCACCGCGACTTCCACCCGGGGAACGTGCTCTTCGCAGGGGTCGGCGCCGATCTGCGGATCACCGGTGTCGTGGACTGGGTCGAGACCTCGTGGGGACCTGCCGACCTGGACGTGGCGCACTGCTCGACCGCGCTCGCGCTGCTGTACGGGCCGGAGTGCGGGCTGGCCTTTCGCGAGCGCTACGAGGCACACGGCGGCCGCGACCTCGCCGCCCACCCCGACCACCTGTACTGGCGGTTGCTCGACGCCCTGCACTACTGCCCCGACGCGGCGAAGCTGGCCGGTCCGTGGCGTGACCTGGGACGTGACGATCTGACCTCCGACGTGCTCCGGAAACGGCTGGAGGCGTACGTGACCGGACTGCTGCGGCGGTACGGCTGACGGGCGCCGGACCCTGCATCCGGCCCCGGTACGCCGTAGTGGGCAGCGCGTTGTCGCAGGTCAGGGGTTCTGACGTCGTGTCTTGCTGTCCTGGCGCAGCTGTTCGGTGTGGCCGGTGATGCTGTCGATGCGGGCGGCGAGGTCCGGGCGGGTGGAACGCAGGTGGGGTTCGGCCTCGGTGAGCGGAGTGATGAGACGGGACGCGTCGTCGGCTGCGAGAGCGGCATCGATGCGGCGGACGAAGGGACGGACCGCGGCGGGAAGTTCGGTGAGCGCCGTGATCTGGCCGGCGAGGCGCCGCAGGTCAGCGGCGTTGTCGCGGGCCCACGCGGTGACGGAGCGGTCCCCGGCGCGGCGGTCGCGGGTGGCCCGCACGCGTTCCTCGCCGGTGGTGCCCGCGGCTCCGGGACGCAGCCGCAGATAGCGGCGCTCCGCTGCCTGACGGCTCGCGACGCCGAGAGGGGCCGCGAGATCGGCCCAGCTGGCGCCGGCCTCCCGGGCGGATTCGATCAGATCCGTCTCCCAGCCCGCGAGCCGTTCGCGCACCTCGCGCAGCAGCAGGAGGGAGGCCAGGACCTGCTCGGGAGCGGGGCCGGTGCCGGGCGGCTCGTCGTCCTGTGCGCCGTGGGCGACGTGCAGCGCCTGGTCGATGGAACGCAGGGCGGCAGCCGCGGCGAGAAAGGACGCGGGGCCCGGCCGGTGGCCCTCGGTCGGGCCGCCTTGATCGGATCGTGGGGGTCGAGCGGCAGCGGACATGCGATCTCCTCCGTCGAGCGTGTCACCCTTTCGATGACACCGTGCTTGTCATCGTTTCGATGACATGTTACAACGGTGTCAGAGCGCATTGGCAGTTCTGCCCAAGCACTTGGAGGTGTTCACGATGTTGATGCGCACCGACCCGTTCCGTGAGCTGGACCGTCTCACCCAGCAGCTCTTCGGCACGTCCGGCACCTGGTCGCGGCCCGCCATGATGCCCATGGACGCCTACCGGGAGGGCGACGAGTACGTGATCGCCCTGGATCTGCCCGGTGTCTCGCCGGACGCGATCGACATCGACGTCGAGCGGAACATGCTGACCGTGAAGGCGGAACGCCGCCCGGTCACGAAGGCCGACACCGTGCAGCTGGAGCTGTCCGAGCGGCCGCTGGGCGTCTTCTCCCGCCAGGTCGTGCTGGCCGACACGCTGGACGTCGACCACATCAAGGCCGACTACGACGCGGGTGTCCTGACCCTGCGGATCCCCATCGCCGAGCGCGCCAAGCCGCGCAAGATCTCGATCGGCGCAGGCAGCACCGGGCGCACCGAGATCAGCGGCTGACCAGCGTCGCCTGCACCGTGTCTCGGGCCACGCGCGGGGGGCTGGAGTCCCTACCCACGGCCGTCCTCCGTCGTCGGCAGCCCTCCGCGCCCTGCGGCCTGAGAACACCCACGAGCTGCGCCCTTCGCAGCTCCCCCGGAACACGATCAGCATTCCCACAGGAAAGGCAGTCCGGCCCCCGATGTTCCCCGAGTCCCGACCGACCCGGCCCGTTCCGACCATGACGTACCAGCAGATGCTGGAGAGGGTGCGCTACGAAGGCGCGTATCCCACCCGTGAACGGGCCGAGGAGGCCGTCCGCCACGTGCTGGCCGCGCTGGGCCGACAGCTCACCGGCGACGAACGCGTCGAGCTGGCCGCCCGGCTGCCCTTCGAAGCGGCCCGGATCTTCACGGCTCAGATCCCCGCCGCGCAACGGCTCACCGGCTGGGGCTTCGTCAAGGACCTGGCCACCCACACCGGTGGCACCCAGGCCACCGCCCGCTGGGACGCCGGCACCGTCCTCGCCGTCGTCAGCCGGCTCGCCGGCCCCGACCTCATCACCCGTGTGATCGCCCAGCTCCCCTCGGGCTTCGCCCTGCTGTTCGGCAAGGCCGAACTGACCCAGGCAGCCTGACACCGAAACCACGCGGCACCGGACCTCGACCTCCAGAGGCCCGGTGCCCCGACCGCCGTACGCCACCCCCTGCGCCGTGGCCGCGGACGGGCCTGCGGGCCCTCCGCCCCGGGGTTCCGTCCGGGGCCCCGGGCACGGTAAAAACTCGGTGCTCCCGTCGGCTGCCGACGGCACTGCCAGGAATGTTTCCGCATTATCCAGGTACACGGCTTATGCAGATTCATTTCAGTCGGGCGGAGGCTGTCCGATGTCTACCGGAACTCTTCTGGCGATCATCATCCCCGTTGTGGTGGTCGTGGCCCTGATCGCATTCGCTGTGGTGCTGCTCATGCGACGCCGAAAGCTCCGTGAGCGGTTCGGCCCGGAGTACGAGCGCACGGTCGAAGGAGCCGACAGCAGGTTCGCAGCCGAGCGTGAGCTCAGTGAACGCTCGAAGCGTCATGCCGACCTGGACATCAAGCCGCTCCCGGACAGTGCCCGGGAACGCTTCAGCCGGGACTGGGACGGTGTGCAACAGGAGTTCGTGGACCGCCCGGAAAACGCGGTGCACGACGCGGACCGGCTGGTGACGTCGCTGATGCAGGCGCGCGGCTACCCGACCGAGGGCTTCGACCAGCAGATGAAGGACCTTTCGGTGGAGCACGGGCGCACCCTGGGGCATTACAGGGCCGCACACGAGATCGACACCCTCAGCGTCGGTCACCGGGCCACCACCGAGCAGCTGCGCAGCGCCATGGTGCATTACCGCGCCCTGTTCGACGAGCTCCTCTCCGACGGCGGTCAGACCCGTCACGCCCCGGCCTGAACCCGTCGGCTCTCGTACGCGAGACCCCGAAACATCGACGCCCGCCCGGGCGCCGCCATCAGCGGCCGGTACGCCGACCGAGGAGAGAAGAGGTCACCGTGATCGCTCTCGGCATCATCCTGCTCATCGTCGGATTCCTCCTGCACATCGGATTCCTCTGGACGATCGGAATCATCCTGCTCGTCATCGGGCTCATCCTGTTCCTGCTGGGCTCCGTCGGACATGCCGTCGGCGGCCGTCGCCACTACTGGTAGCCCGTCACGCGCAGGGGCAACACGGGATCCGACGCGGCCGGTGCCACGCCACAGGCCATGCCGTGCCCGGCCGCACCGTCAGCATGCTGTACGACGCGGCCGGGCATCAGCGCATCGGATCAAGAAGTGCTTGCCGGTCCGGTGGCGTTGCCAGAAGCGGGCCACTCTGCAGATCGGCCAGGTCCCGAACGACCGGCCCTTCCCAGCCCTCAGGAGCGGCCAGGGCCAACACGCCACCGTCCGGCGAGCCGGAGGCCCCTCGGCAGCGCAGCAACGTGCCGCGGCAGCACCCGCGATCGCACCCGGAAGCCGGACATCCATCCGTGGGGTTGACGAGACGTGGTCGGTTCGGTGAACACGGGTGGGGTACGAGGGGCAGCCGGTGAGGGGGAGGTAGTGTGAGGGAGGCTCGAACGACCCTCCGCACGGCCCGTGTTGGCCACCGCGGCGGCCAGGTCGTCCGTCCGAGCCGTCTGCACGCGACCTGTGAAAATGGAGCTGATCAACGTGTCGACCGGCGGCGGACGGCTGTGGAGCGGAGCCACCCTGACGGCCCTTGTCTGCATGATCGTCCTGTTACCCGGCCCGAGTTACGCAACCCCGAGCGAACCTGATCCGGGCGACGGCAGGTCGATAAAGCAGATCCAGGACGAACTGGACGGCCTCTACCGCGCGGCCGAGGTGGCCACCGAGGCGTACAACACGGCGAACGAGAAGGCGGCAGGGCAGGAGAGGCGGCTGGCATCGCTTCACCGGAGTCTGGCCCGTACCGAGGACCAGCTGTCCGACCTGCACGACCTCGCGGGTGCGGCGGCCCGCACGCAGTACCGCGGTGGCAGTCTCGACTCCACCGGGATCCAGTTGCTTCTCGGCGACCACCCCGACGACGCCCTGAACGAGGCGGCCCAGGCCCGCCAGGCGATGCGGGATCTGGTCAACGTCTCCGAGGCGCAGCAGACCGCCCGCGCCGAGCTGAGCCGGCAGACCGATGCCGCGGCGGACAAGCTGCGGGAACTGAGGAGCAGCCGGGCGGACAGGGCCGAGTCGAAGCGGAAGATCGAGAAGAAGATCGCCGAGGCCGAGCGGATCGAAGCGGGGCTCAAGAAGGAACAGACCCGCGAACTGGCCCAGTTGGAGCAGGAACAGGCGCGGGAGGCCAGGGCCAAATGGAACGGCTCCGGTTCCGACGGCGGCGCCGGGACGGGAACCGGCTCGGACGGCGGCGGGACGAAGCCGAGCGGGGCAGCCGCCAAGGCCGTCGCCTTCGCGATGGCGCAGATCGGCAAGCCGTACGTGTGGGGTGCGGTGGGGCCCTCGTCGTACGACTGCTCGGGACTCACCTCCACGGCCTGGGCGGCGGCCGGACACCCCATACCCCGTACCTCGCAGGCGCAGTGGCAGGGGCTGACCCGGGTCGGCCTGGCATCCGCACGACCGGGAGACCTGATCATCTATTACGACGCCACACACGTCGGCATGTACATCGGGAACGGGACGATCGTCCACGCCCCCCGGCCCGGACGCACGGTCACCACGGCCCCGGCCGCCTCCATGCCCATCGTCGGCGTGGTCCGACCCGGAGTCTGAGCGGATGACCTCCTCACTGACACCCCGTGACCAGGGAAAGCTGCCCGCGCTCAGCGC
This sequence comes from Streptomyces sp. NPDC007162, assembly GCF_040634175.1. Classification (NCBI taxonomy): domain Bacteria; kingdom Bacillati; phylum Actinomycetota; class Actinomycetes; order Kitasatosporales; family Streptomycetaceae; genus Streptomyces; species Streptomyces sp. NPDC007162. The sequence continues at coordinate 1,155 of NZ_JBEYFC010000467.1, read as the reverse complement.
ACCGCCGCTGATCCGGCTCGACGCCTATGTCGCCGAGGACGGGTCGACGGTGGTCAACGGCCATCTCCTGGAGATGGGCGGCATACGGCAGCCCAACGAGGCCATCCTCGATGCCGTCGCCATGTTCGCCCGCACCCTGGGAGCCCCGGTCGCGGCCACCGTCATCGACCGCACGGTCATGCAGGTGGCGCGGCTGCGCGTGTACCCCGACGGCTCCAGCCGCACCATCGGCGACGAGGAGGACCTCCCACCCGGGCTCGAACGCACCGCCGCGGAGGAGGCGGCGTTTCCTCCGCTCGCCCGCGTCGAGCGCATCATCCAGCACGCGCGGCGCGATGAACTGCACGCCGCGTTCGTCCTCGCCGGCGCGCTGCGCGAGCACCTCACCCTGCGCAGGGGCGCGGAGGACGAACTCGCCCTGGAGGCAAGGGCGATCGAGGCGTACCTCGCCTTTCTGCGCGGCGACTACCTGCTCTCCACCATGCTCGCGCTGACCGTCGCGCGCATCCGCTGCCGCACCGACCTCACCCGGGCGGCACCCGAGGTGGCCCGCGCCACCGCGGCCTGGCAACGGCTCTGGGACGAGGGCCAGGTCGCCACCCGGGGGCAGGAACTGCTGCACATGTGGGAGCACCTGTCCGCGGCCGGCCTGTTGCTGGAACCGTCCCACCAGGCCATGGCCCAGGCCGTCCGGAACCGCCTCGAACGGGGCACACCGTCCTCACCGGCCGCGATCACAGCCAGCGAACCCGCGCTGACCCCAGGTGAAGGGCCGGTGGCTCCCGAGGACAAGCCCCTCAAACCCACCCGCCGGGGATTGCGGCGTTTCACCCGGCGTCCTGGCCCGTCCACGGAAGGTCAGCAGTGAAAGGAGAGGTGATGGGCACGTTCGATGTGCCGCTGGACGACGAACGCACTCAGCTCGACGTGTTCGTCGAGGAGTACCGCAGCGCCCTTGAGGCAACCCTCGACGGTCTCACCGAGGAGCAGGCGCGCCGTCGGCTCGTCTCCTCGGCGACGACGTTGCTCGGGCTGCTCAAGCACGTCACCTGGATGCAACCTCACCCGACCGGCGGCGCGGCTTCCTCTCCAGCTGGCTCGACTTCGGCACGTTCGTCGGCTACGCCCTCGGATCGGCCCTGGTCACCGTGTTGA
>NZ_JBEYFC010000466.1:0-7014 GCF_040634175.1 Streptomyces sp. NPDC007162 | reverse complement strand
CACCTGCCGCTCCCCGTCGCAGCGGCAGGTGACGCCTTCTGCAGCTGGTCGCCGCAGCGGCCGTGGCTCTGCACCCCTGACGAGCGGAAGTGCCCGGTGCCGTCGAATGCACATGAGTACGCAAGCGGCTGCTTTCAGGCAGGACTCGACCCCTCCGCCATGCGAGCGAGCAGGGATCCGACGAGTTCATCCGCCCTACGGCGACTCGGGGCCCGCCTGCGAGCCTTCTGCCCGTCGCCGATCGCCGCGTACCCTTTCGCGAACTGGCCCTGGGCGTTCATCCACAGCACCTTCTTGCCCTGTCGTGCGCTGCCTATGTAGAAACGCTCGTACAGGTCGTGTCGGCCGGCAAGGAAGGAACCGACGAAGTCCCACGCCAGGCGGTACAAGGCAACGCGGTCGACCGCGTTCTTGCCCTCCGCGCCGGCGAGCGTGACATCGATCAGCCCGGCCAGACGCGGATCGTCGATCATGGCCTTGCTGGGGGTGGCCAAGAGGTTGTGACGGCCGACGAGCTTGATGATCTCGACCGCCCGCGGCATCCACTGCGGCAGCATGACCCGCATCACATCAAGCGGTGTGTCGTCAGGGAACACGACGCCACCGGGATACTCGCGGCAGTGCTCCTCGGCCAGCGAGAGGGCGTTCTGCGTGAGCTCCACATAGCAGTAGAGCTCTCCGAGCATGTCCACCGTGTGGTCCGAGCTGTCGTTGACCGTCTCGGCGATCCGTGCGGCCAGCCCCAGGGCGAACTGCAGTTTGGTGAGCGCACGGATCGTCGTGTGCTGCTGCATGTTGGGGAAGAAGCCGTTCGCCAGCGCCGAGTTGTAGATGTCGCGATGCCCGTCGAGGAAGACGCGTTCCTTCGGGATCTCCACATCGTCAAAGATGACGAAGGCGTCCTGCTCGTCGAACCGGGAGGACAGGGGCCGGTCGAAGGCGCTGTCCTTCGTCGCCGCGGCACTGTCCCGGCACAGGAAGATCAGGCCTGGTGTGTCCATCGGGATCGCGAAGGACAACGCGTAGGGCCCGGCACCCTCTTGGAACAGCGGCTGCGCCGGCCAGACAGTGAGCTCATCGGCATACGGCGCGAGCGTACCCAGTGCCTTGGCGCCGCGGACGACGATGCTGTCGGCCGTCTCGCTCACCTTGTGCACAGGTGCGGCTTTACCCGTAACCAGCAGTTCCTGGCTGTAGTCGTTGGTGGGATTGATGATGGCGTGCGTGCATGCGAGATCCTCGCGGCGAGCCTTCTTCTGCCACGAGACCAGGTTGTGCGCGCCTTCCTCGTTGCTCTTGTCAGGCCCCGCCCACAGTTCCGCCTGTCCGACAAAACCGCCAAAGCAGCAGTTCACGTAGTCGGGTGACCGTCCCATCATCCCGACCGTCGCGTCGGCGATCCGCTGTATGCCGCGCCCGCGCAGCAGTACATCCTCCTTCGATCGTGGCGTGATGTGGCTGACATTGATCGGCTCCCCCGTCTCGGGATCGGGAACGAGGCAGTCTTCGGGGTGCTCATGCTGGATGTCGTACAGCCTGGCCATCGACTTGGCGCCGCCACTCAGTGCGGGATGGTCAACGATGTCGTCGACCCGCTCGTTGCCGAGCCAGAGCTCGCGCTTCGAGCGCCTCAATCCGTCCAGGTACTGCTGTCCGGTTCTCGCGGGCATCCAAGACTCCTTCATCACGTTCGCGGAATTGTCGGCAGGCGTCCCGTTGATGGGGCTGGGCCGTGCAGCCACGCCTGTCAGGCTTGTGCGTCAGACTTTCCAGAGCTTCTGGTCGCCCAACGCTCGTCGATTTGTTTCCGAGCTCCGCAGCACCGAGGAAGGCCACGTGCGGTGCAAGCCACTGGGTGCGTAAGCCCGCGCGGCGGGAGGCCACCGTCGCTCATGCCTCCGGCAACACCGCGTGGGTTCCGAACACCCGGTTGTGGTAGGTGAGCGGCTGTCCCTCGATCGTGTCCGCGGCGACGACGGTTCCCAGCGCGACGACGTGGTCACCGCCATCGACCAGAGCCGCGACCTCACAGGCAAGCCAACCCGGCGCGCCGGGCAGGCGAGGCAGCTCATGGTCGGTCTCCCAGGGCGCATCGGAGAACTTTGCGGGGCCACCCTTCTTCGCGAACGTCGACGCCAGGTCCGCCTGGTGCGCGCCCAGGACGTTGACGCCGAACCGACCGACCTCACGGACCACAGCGAGGAGCTCCGAGTTGCGGTCCAGGGAGACCAGCACCATGGGGGGTGCCATCGACAGCGAGGCGAAAGCACTGACCGTCGTTCCGTACGGAAGCCCGGCAGCCATGCTGCTGATCACAGATACAGGAGTCGGAACCCGCGCCATGACCTCGCGGAAACGATTTCGTAGATCTGGGTGGTCGGGGCTTCCCGGGGTCGGCACCGACTTTTCGGCCACGGGTGCAGCAGGCGGTGTGCGCCGGCTCATCGGAATCTCCTTCCGGTCCTGTCATCGCTGGGCAAACACCGGATCTCCACGCGAAAGAAGCGAAAATGCACGGGTGCCGCGGCGCCGTTACCCGACATCGACTGTCGAAAATGGTCCGCGTTCCATTCAGCGTTACGCGACTCCGGCGTGATGAGCCACTGAATCAGAACATGGGTGGAGGCGGCGAACCCAGGAACATCGCGCCGGCGCTTTCATAGACAGCGGGTGACGCGACGTTGTGCTGCCCGGCGGTCACGGCGTCGCGGAGTGCACGCTCGATGATGCCCGGCGTGCGGACAGCGCCCGTCCCGACGTGCCGCGTCACCAGCCGAATCGCTTCGACGCCGGATTCGTGGGCGTGTGCGATCGCGAGCCGGAACATCGCGCGCTGCCGGACACTGAGCTTCTCGCCACGTTCGATGGTGTCCGTGATGCCCGCGAAGGTCTGCAGACACAAGCTTCGCGCTGCCTCGACCATCGTCTCAGCGCGGGCGACCGCGTCGCGGACAATGCCGCTCTCGGCGAGTTTCACGCCCGTGAAGACCGCCGTCTTCGACCGAAGTATCTGCCCCGCTTCGTCGATGGCGGCGCGAGCCAAGCCCAGGGGAATGGCGCTGTGGCCCAACTGGAGCATGTTGGGCATGGAGTACAGTGCCCCCGCCCGGCGGAGCGGGGATCCGAGGCTGAATGTCCACTTCGATGGCACGAACGCGTCTTCAGCCGCATAGTCGTGGCTGCCGGTTCCTCGCAGTCCGAGCGTGTTCCAGTTGTAGATGATCTTGACCTCTGAAGCGGGGAGGAATCCGACCACCGCCTCCGGAATGCCGGACGCGTCGACCTTGGGGTTGCCGTCATCGTCAACGACTACGCAGCCGCTGACCATGTAGTCGCTGTGGCAGACACCGCTTCCGAACGGCCACTGCCCCGTGAACCGGTACCCGCCGTCAACAGCGACTGCAGTTCCGCGAGGAAGGGGCGAACCACCGGTGATCAGGTCGAGGTCCGGGTACAACTCACGGCCGGCCGCGTCATCGAGGTAAGCGGTGTAGTAGCCGGACGCGGACCCGATGTAGGCGACCCAACCGACCGATCCATCGGCCTCGGCGAGTGCCTCGATGATCTCGAACTGGCTCACGAGGTCGACCTCCGGCCCGCCCCAGGCCCGTGGCTGTGTCATGCGCCAGATTCCGATGTCGCGCAAAGCGTCGACAAGGTGTCGCGGCACCGTTTGGCCGTCGTCGATCTCCTGCCGGGCAGCGCGGATCAAGGGCCTGAGCGCTCGGGCCGCCTCCACCGTCGGTGCGCTCAAAGAGCGAGTCATGTCGAGTTACGCTCCCATCGAGTTCCAAGCGACGCGAGTGTCGCGTCCTGAAGGGTTCTGCCGGACGATCACGTTCACACCGGATGCCTGCCATCGGGCGGCTCAGGGCTTCGATCGACTTCTGATGACCGTCGACCCCATCGGCCGCGAAGTGACCAGCCTGGGGCGCGGCGCATCCCCCGCATTGCTCAGAAGAAGAAGATCGGCTGCTCAAAGTGGGCCTGCGCAGCCGCAGAGGCCCGGAAGTCGAACTGGTGAATGCCGTTGCTCCGGAACGCACACATGTCTCGCCAGTACCGCTGCATGGGCTGGCCGTCCCTCGAGCCCGACGAGCTCGCCGCCCGGAACAACAGCTCACCGGCCTCCCACACAAGCTGCCAGACCATCGCCATCTCGCCGTAGTGCCGGAGCTCGATCTCCGGAGTGATCGGGTCGCTCCCCTCGACCGCCGCCGCGACGGCTTCGCCGATGACGTCGGCCACCCGCAACACGACCGAGTTCGCAGCATCGATCTTGGCGAGCGCAGTGCCGTAGATGCGCTGGAAGTCCTTGTCCTGGAAGCGAGGCGGCATCTCCATGCCTCCCATGACCTTGCGCTGCGAGATGATCCTTTCGAACTCGTCGAGAGCGGCACGCCCGGCCCCCACCTGGATGCAACCGAACTCCAGGGCAGCCAACACCAGGAACGGTGTCGCGAACAGCGGATTCCCATGGATCCGATATCCCTGGTTGCCGCCTGCACCGATCGTTTGCAGCACGGTGCTTTTCGCAATGAGATGGTCCGGTACGAACGCGTTGTTGACGATGACGCTGTTGGAGCCGCTGCCTCGAAGCCCGATGAGGTCGCCCCAGTCCTCGAGCATCGTGTAGCCGTCGCCCTTGGGGATGACGAAGACAAGACCAACCGGCTCGGAGGCGGTCGGGTCGGGGAGGAAGCCCATGAAGTGGGTTGCATACGGGATGCCCGAGGCGAAGCCGAACTTGCCGTTCACTACGTAGCCGCCGTCGACTTTCTCCATCGTGGCGCCCATGGCGGCCCCACTCATGGGCGCGACAAAGTGGCCGTCCCCGAAGATCTCCTCCTGCGCCTGCTCGCCATAGCTCTGGGCAACTACCACCGGATGCCCGGAGGTGACGGACACGTGCCACCCGGCCGAGGGGTCGCCACGAGAGATCTCAATCATGGCTTTCACATAGTTGACCAGGTCCGATTCGTAGCCACCGAAACGGCGCGGTTGGAGCATCCTGTACAAGCCGGCCTTGGCGATCTCGTTATGCACTGTCGGCGAGTAACGACCACGCTTCTCGGTGTCCGCCTGGCTCTCGCGCAGCAGCGGAACCAGCTGCGTTGCCTTGGCAACGATTTCACTGGGAGTCAGGTGGGGATCGGGTGTGGGAACTCGCGTCGCCGGATCGCTGGTCTCAACACTCATGTCAGTGTTCCTATCCCTTGAGTAATCCGTTCCGGTTGGACCCGTCAGGGACTGTTCGGATTGTCGATGTGCTGCGGTTCGCAGTGGCCGAGTGACTCCTGTCCGTTCCCGGACCCATGAGGCCGTCTGAAAGACCGGTGTTTCCGCAAGCTTATGAAGCCACATGTGCGGGGTCATGGCGAGAAAATGCAGGAATCTGTCGAGTTTCTGTAGACGCCACCTCGGCAAGGCCGGCCTCGCGGACCGTCCCGTCTTGGCCGAGAACCTGAGGTGGCCCTCCGTGCGCGGAGCGAGCCCCGGCCCGCCACCAGCCGTCCCGGCCCTGTCGCGCAGCAGCGGCAGGTCCGGGCGGTTGATCATCTCCGTGGAGAGGCCGTGAAGTCGACCGGTCCGCCACCGCGACGCCATCGTTCGACCGCTGTCACCGGGCCGATGCGGCGTAGCGATTCGCCGGACGCGGAAGGCCGAGGCTTTCTCGTAGCGTCGTCCCTCTGTATTCAGTGTGGAACAGGCCTCGCCGCTGGAGTTCCGGAATGACTTCGTCAACGAAGACGTCGAGCGAGTCGATCGCGTCGGCGAACATGATGTTGAAGCCGTCCGCAGCCCCGGCCTGCAGCCACTCCTGCATCAGGTCCGCCGCTGTGGTGGGAGTGACCGCAAGCGCCGTGAAACGAGCGGCGAGTTGCATCGCCTGGCGAACGGTCAGATTGTCTCGCTTGACCAGGTCGAGGAAGAACCTCTGAGCGCCCTGGGAGACGACCTCTGACTCTGGCACCTCCGGCATCGGGCCATCAAGCGAGATGCCTGACAGGTTGAACTCCCTCCCGAGTACGGTGCGGAGCATCTCCTTCCCGACTTCCTCGTCCACCAGCGCATCCAGGCGAGCCAGCTTCTCGTTGGCGTCGGCCTCGCTACGCCCGACAATGAGGGTGAGTCCTGGCAGGACCTTGACGTGACGGGGATCCCGCCCGTACGCAGCGGCCTGTTCTTTGAGCTCTGCGTAGAACTCTTTGCCCGCCGCAAGGTTTGCCTGCAGCGTGAACACAACCTCCGCATTCCGCGCCGCAAAGGCACGTCCGGGACCCGAGGATCCGGCCTGGACGATCACCGGGTGTCCCTGAGGAGGCCGAGCCGCGTTCAAGGGGCCGGCCACCGAGAGGTATTTCCCACGGTAGTCCAGCGCATGAAGTTTGTCCGGGTCGAAGAAACGTCCGGACTTCTTGTCATGCAGGAACGCGTCGTCCTCCCAGCTGTCCCACAGCCCGGTGACGACGTCAACGAACTCCTGCGCACGCTCGTATCGCGCGGCATGGGGCATGTGCTCGGCACGTCCGAAGTTCAGCGCCGCGGCGGTGGAGGCAGTGGCAACGATGTTCCATCCAGCGCGCCCTCCGGACAGGAAGTCGAGCGAGGCAAACATGCGCGCCACGTTGTAGGGCTCGCTGTAGGTCGTACTGGCGGTCGCCAGCAGCCCGATGCGCTCGGTGTGGGCCGTCAACGCTGAGAGCAGCGTGAGCGGTTCGGGACCACGGACTCCCTTGACCGTTCGGGAGAGCGCCTCGATGCTGACCTCTTGGCCGAGGAAGCCCACGGCCGGCGAATCCGCCAGAAACAGCCCGTGAAACTTTCCTCGCTCGGCGGTCTGCACAAAGCGCCGCATCATCTTGAAATCCATGGGGGGATTGGCCGGGACCCCCTCGGCACGCCATGCCGACGGGTGGAAGCCTCCCCAGTCCGACACAACGAAAAGGATTGCATCCGTCTTCTCGGTCATCTTCCTCCTCGATCTGGAACGGTCTGTGGACTTCAGACGGC
>NZ_JBEYFC010000465.1:0-7065 GCF_040634175.1 Streptomyces sp. NPDC007162 | reverse complement strand
GCCAGTTCCTGGAGCAGGGCCAGGGTCTCGTCCGTGACCAGGTGCTTGCTGTAGTCGATGTGGAGGTCGCCGACCCGCACGACGTAGCGCTCGGCGCGCGCCGGGTCGGCCGCGAACAGCTCACGCAGGACCGGCTGCCCCTGGCCGCGGTGGTCCTCCAGGGCGGCCCACTCGGGCCGGCGGGTGAGCTCGGGGGTGTCAGGCATGGGAGACGGTCTCCTTGGTGCCCTCGGCGCGCAGGGCGATGGCGTACATCTCGTCGGCGTCGAGGCGGCGCAGTTCCTCGGCGATCAGTTCGGAGGTGGGGCGGACCTTGAGGGCCAGGGTGCGCGGCGGCTGACCCGGCAGGGTCAGGCTGGCGAGCGGGCCCTCGGGGCGGTCGATGACGATGTCGCCGTTCGCGGTGCCGAGGCGTACCGCCGTGACGACCGGTCCCTCGGAGACCACGCGGTCCACCGTGACCTTGAGCCGGGCCTCCAGCCAGCGGGCGAGGAGTTCCGCGCTGGGGTTGTCGGCCTCCGCCTCGACGGCCGCCGAGGTCACCGTGACCCGGGCCTGGTCGAGGGCGGCGGCCAGCATGGACCGCCACAGGGTCAGCCGGGTCCAGGCGAGGTCGGTGTCGCCGGGCGCGTAGTTGCGGGCGCGGGTCTCCAGGACCTGCATCGGCCGCTCGACCGCGTACAGATCGGTGATCCGGCGCTGCGCGAGCGCGCCCAGCGGGTCCTTGGACGGGGTGTCCGGAGCCTCCACCGGCCACCACACCACCACCGGGGCGTCCGGCAGCAGCAGCGGCAGCACCACCGAGTCGGCGTGGTCGGAGACGTCGCCGTAGGTGCGCAGCACGACCGTCTCGCCGGTGCCGGCCTCGGAGCCGACCCGGACCTCCGCGTCCAGCCGGGAGGCGGTGCGGTCCCGCAGGGTGCGGGCGTGCCGCTTGATGACGACCAGGGTGCGCGAGGGGTGCTCGTGCGAGGCCTCCTCGGCCGCCTTGATCGAGTCGTAGGCGTTCTCCTCGTCCGTGACGATCACCATCGTCAGGACCATGCCCACCGCAGGGGTTCCGATGGCGCGGCGACCCTGCACCAACGCCTTGTTGATCTTGCTTGCCGTGGTGTCGGTCAGGTCGATCTTCATGGCCTGCGCCAGCTCCGTCCGTCTCGTGCGAGCATCTCGTCCGCTTCCTTGGGTCCCCAGCTGCCCGACTCGTACTGCGCGGGCCTGCCATGTTTCGCCCAGTACGTCTCGATCGGGTCGAGGATCTTCCAGGACTCTTCCACTTCCTGGTGACGGGGGAACAAATTGGCGTCGCCGAGCAGCACGTCCAGGATGAGCCGCTCGTACGCCTCCGGGCTGGACTCCGTGAACGACTCGCCGTACGCGAAGTCCATCGTCACGTCCCGGATCTCCATCGAGGTGCCCGGCACCTTGGAGCCGAACCGGACGGTCATGCCCTCGTCGGGCTGGACGCGGATGACGATCGCGTTCGCGCCGAGCTCCTCGGTGGCCGTGGAGTCGAAGGGGGAGTGCGGGGCCCGCTTGAAGACCACCGCGATCTCGGTGACCCGGCGCCCGAGCCGCTTGCCGGTGCGCAGGTAGAAGGGGACGCCCGCCCAGCGGCGGTTCTCGATGCCCAGCTTGACGGCCGCGAAGGTGTCGGTCTTCGACTTCGGGTCGATGCCGTCCTCTTCGAGGTAGCCGATGACCTTCTCGCCGCCCTGCCAGCCCTCGGCGTACTGGCCGCGCACGGTGTGCCGGCCCAGGTCGTCGGGCAGCCGCACCGACTTCAGCACCTTCAGCTTCTCGGTGAGCAGCGCGTCCGCGTCGAACGCGATCGGCTCCTCCATGGCGGTCAGCGCCATCAGCTGGAGCAGGTGGTTCTGGATGACGTCACGGGCCGAGCCGATGCCGTCGTAGTAGCCGGCGCGGCCGCCGATGCCGATGTCCTCGGCCATGGTGATCTGCACGTGGTCGACGTACGACCGGTTCCAGATCGGCTCGTACATCTGGTTGGCGAAGCGCAGCGCCAGGATGTTCTGGACGGTCTCCTTGCCCAGGTAGTGGTCGATGCGGAACACCTGGTCAGGGTCGAACACGTCGTGCACGACCGCGTTCAGGTCCTGCGCCGACGCCAGGTCGTGGCCGAACGGCTTCTCGATGACCGCCCGCCGCCAGGACCCCTTCGGCGGGGCGGCGAGACCGACCTTCTTCAGCTGCTGCACGACCTTCGGGAAGAACTTCGGCGGCACCGAGAGGTAGAAGGCGAAGTTGCCGCCGGTGCCCCGGGAGCCGTCCAGCTCGTCGACGGCCGCCTTCAGCTGCTTGAACGCGGTGTCGTCGTCGAAGTCGCCGGGGATGAACCGCATGCCCTCGGCGAGCTGCTGCCAGACCTCCTCGCGGAACGGGGTCCTGGAGTGCTCGCGCACCGCGTCGTGGACGACCTGGGCGAAGTCCTGGTCCTCCCAGTCCCGGCGGGCGAAGCCGACCAGCGAGAAGCCCGGCGGCAGCAGTCCGCGGTTGGCCAGGTCGTAGACGGCCGGCATCAGCTTCTTGCGGGACAGGTCGCCGGTCACACCGAAGATGACCAGACCGGACGGCCCCGCGACCCGCGGCAGCCGCCGGTCGCGCGCGTCGCGCAACGGGTTGTCCCAGTCGGCGGCGGGCACCACCGGCACCCGCACCTCCTTGGCTGTCTCGCTCATTACGCCTCAACTCCCTTGCTGTTCAGGGACTTCGTGACGGCGTCCAGCAGCTCCTGCCAGGCCACCTCGAACTTGGCGACGCCCTCGTCCTCCAGCTTGCCCACGACCTCGTCGTAGGAGATGCCCAGCTTCTCGACGGCCGCCAGATCGGCGCGGGCCTGCGGGTAGCCGCCGGTCACCGTGTCGCCGTGGATGTCACCGTGGTCGGCGGTCGCGTTCAGCGTGCCCTCGGGCATGGTGTTGACGGTGCCGGGTGCCACCAGCTCGTCGACGTACAGGGTGTCCTTGTAGGCGGGGTCCTTCACGCCGGTGGAGGCCCACAGCGGACGCTGCTTGTTGGCCTTCGCGCCGGCGAGCGCGGTCCAGCGCTCGCCACCGAAGACCTCCTCGTACGCCTCGTAGGCCAGCCGGGCGTTCGCCAGCGCGGCCCTGCCCTTCAGGGCCAGGGCCTCGTCCGTGCCGAGGACGGTCAGCCGCTTGTCGATCTCGGCGTCGACGCGGGAGACGAAGAAGGACGCCACGGAGTGGATCGCGGCGAGGTCCAGGCCCTTGGCGGCGGCCTGCTCCAGGCCCGCCAGGTAGGCGGCCATGACCTCGCGGTAGCGGTCCAGGGAGAAGATCAGGGTGACGTTGACGCTGATGCCCTGGGCGATGACCGCGGTGATCGCGGGGAGCCCCGCCCTGGTCGCCGGGATCTTGATCATCACGTTGGGGCGGTCGACCAGCCAGGCCAGCTGGCGGGCCTCGGCGACCGTGGCCGCCGTGTCGTGGGCGAGGCGGGGGTCGACCTCGATGGAGACCCGGCCGTCCCGGCCGCCCGTCGCGTCGTACACCGGGCGCAGCACGTCGGCGGCGGCCCGCACGTCCTGGGTGGTCATCATCCGCACGGCCTCGTCGACCGTGACACCCCGCACGGCGAGGTCGGCGAGCTGCTCCTCGTAGCCCTCGCCGGAGCCGATGGCGGCCTGGAAGATCGAGGGGTTGGTGGTGACGCCCACGACGTTCTTCGTGGCGACCAGCTCCGCGAGGTTGCCGGTGCTGATCCGCTTGCGCGACAGGTCGTCCAGCCAGATCGAGACGCCCTCGTCGGAGAGGCGCTTGAGTGCTCCCGCGGTGGCGGTTGCTTCGGTCACAGTGATCATCTTCCTCTACTGAACTGTTTCTGGCTGGTCGATCAGGCGGTGCGGGCGGCGGCCAGGGACTCGCGGGCCGCGGCCGCCACGTTCTCGGGGGTGAAGCCGAACTCGGCGAACAGGGTGCCGGCGTCGGCGGAGGCACCGAAGTGCTCCAGGGAGACGATCCGGCCGGCGTCGCCGACGAACCGGTACCAGGTCAGGCCGATCCCGGCCTCCACGGCGACCCGGGCCCGCACGGCCGGCGGCAGGACGCTCTCGCGGTACTCGCGCGGCTGCTCCTCGAACCACTCCACGGACGGCATCGACACCACCCGGGTGCCGATCCCCTCGGCCTCCAGGAGGTCCCGCGCCCCGACGGCGAGGTGCACCTCGGAACCGGTGGCGATGAGGATCACCTCCGGGGTCTCGGTGGACGACTCGCGCAGCACGTAGCCGCCCCTGGCCGCGTCCGGGTTCGGCGCGTACGTCGGCACGCCCTGGCGGGTCAGCGCGAGCCCGTGCGGGGCCGGGTGCGTGGCGTGCCTCTTCAGGATCTCGGCCCAGGCGGTCGCGGTCTCGTTGGCGTCGGCCGGGCGGACGACGTTCAGGCCCGGGATGGCGCGCAGCGCGGCCAGGTGCTCGACGGGCTGGTGGGTGGGTCCGTCCTCGCCGAGGCCGATGGAGTCGTGCGTCCAGACGTAGGTCACGGGGAGCTGCATGAGCGCCGACATCCGCACGGCGTTGCGCATGTAGTCGGAGAACACCAGGAAGGTGCCGCCGTAGATCCGGGTGTTGCCGTGCAGGGCGATGCCGTTCATCTCGGCGGCCATCGAGAACTCGCGGATGCCGAAGTGGACGGTGCGGCCGTACGGGTCCGCCTCGGGCAGCGGGTTGCCCGCGGGCAGGAAGGAGGACGTCTTGTCGATGGTGGTGTTGTTGGAGCCCGCGAGGTCGGCGGAGCCGCCCCACAGCTCGGGCAGCACCGGGCCGAGCGCCTGGAGCACCCTGCCGGAGGCGGCGCGGGTGGCGACCGCCTTGCCCTCCTCGAAGACGGGGATCGCGGACTCCCAGCCCTCGGGAAGCTGGCCGGCCACGACCCGGTCGAAGAGCTCGGCCTGCTCCGGCCGCGCGGTGCGCCACTCGGCGATGCGCTTGTCCCAGGCCGCGTGCGCCTCGGCGCCCCGGTCCAGGGCGCGGCGGGCGTGGGCCAGCACCTCGGCGTCGACCTGGAAGGACCGCTCCGGGTCGAACCCGAGGACGCGCTTGGTGGCGGCGATCTCGTCGGCGCCGAGCGCGGAGCCGTGGGCGGCCTCGGTGTTCTGCGCGTTCGGGGCGGGCCAGGCGATGACCGTGCGCATCGCGATGATCGAGGGCCGTCCGGTCTCGGCCTGCGCCGCCTTGAGGGCCGTGTACAGGGCCCGCGGGTCGACGTCGCCCTCGGCGGTGGGCTCGACGCGCTGGGTGTGCCAGCCGTAGGCCTCGTACCGCTTCAGCACGTCCTCGGAGAAGGCGGTCGCGGTGTCGCCCTCGATGGAGATGTGGTTGTCGTCGTAGACGAAGACGAGATTGCCGAGCCTCTGGTGGCCGGCCATCGAGGAGGCCTCCGCGGAGACGCCCTCCTCCAGGTCGCCGTCGGAGACGATCGCCCAGATCATGTGGTCGAAGGGGGAGGTGCCCTCGGGGGCCTCCGGGTCGAACAGGCCGCGCTCGTAGCGGGCGGCCATGGCCATGCCCACGGCGTTGGCGACGCCCTGGCCGAGTGGTCCCGTGGTGGTCTCGACACCGGCGGTGTGCCCGTACTCGGGGTGGCCCGGGGTCTTCGAGCCGTGCGTGCGGAAGGCCTTGAGGTCGTCGAGCTCCAGCTCGTACCCGGAGAGGAACAGCTGGGTGTAGAGCGTCAGCGAGGTGTGCCCGGGGGAGAGGACGAACCGGTCGCGGCCGGTCCACTCCGGGTCGGCCGGGTCATGGCGCATCACCTTCTGGAAGATCGTGTACGCGGCCGGGGCCAGGCTCATCGCGGTGCCGGGGTGCCCGTTGCCGACCTTCTGCACCGCGTCGGCCGCGAGCAGGCGGGCGGTGTCCACGGCACGCCGGTCCAGGTCGGTCCACTCGAAGCCGTCGTCGAAGCCGGCTGATGTCTGCGTGCTCATCTTCAAGAAGTCCTCGTTCGAAGCGTTCTGGCTGGCCTGACGCGTTCAAAAGTAAAAGTCTGACTTAATGGAGGGAAGGTCGGGGTGTGTCAGTCTGTGGTGAAAGTGGGACACGGATCTTCGACAGGGACGGCACGAGAAGGACATGGCGGACAGAACGCCCGACACGGCAGGCGACGGTGACGGAATCAGAACCTTCCCCTTCCCGGTGGATCTGAGCGTCGGTGGTGTCGGCATGCAGGTCGGCCCCATGGGGACCGGACGCCGGTGGCACGCCGACGCCCCGCTGGAGCGGGTGCACCGCATCGACTTCCACGTGGTCATGCTCTTCACCGCGGGCCCGGTCCGCCACATGATCGACTTCGCCGAGTACGAGGCACAAGCCGGCGACCTGCTCTGGATCCGGCCCGGACAGGTGCACCGCTTCTCGCCGACCTGCGAGTACCGCGGAACCGTCCTGACCATGCAACCCGGCTTCCTGCCGCGCGCGACCGTGGAGGCGACCGGCCTCTACCGCTACGACCTGCCACCCCTGCTCCACCCCGACCAACCGCAGCTCAGCGCGTTGCAGGCGGCGTTGGCGAACCTGCAACGCGAGTACGAGGACGCCGATACCCTCCCCCCGGCCCTGCACACCTCGGTGCTGCGGCACTCCCTCACCGCGCTGCTGCTGCGCCTCGCCCACCTCGCGGCCAGTTCGGCGGAGGCGGCACGCCGTCAGGCCGATACGACATTCACCCTTTTCAGGGATGCGGTGGAGAAGGACTTCGCCACCAACCACAGCGTCAGCGCCTACGCCGACGCCCTCGGCTACTCCCGGCGCACCCTGGTCCGCGCGGTCCGCGCCGCGACCGGTCAGACCCCGAAGGGCTTCATCGACAGACGGGTCGTGCTGGAGGCCAAACGCCTGCTGGCCCACACGGACCTGCCGATCGGCCGCGTCGGCGCGGCGGTCGGCTTCCCCGACGCGGCGAACTTCTCCAAGTTCTTCCAACTGCACACCGGGCAGACCCCGGTGGCGTTCCGGGCGGAGCTGCGCTGACATGCCGGCGGCGCCGGGGAGTTCCCCACGCTCCGCGCCCGCGGCCGCGTGGACGGCGT
>NZ_JBEYFC010000464.1:0-7071 GCF_040634175.1 Streptomyces sp. NPDC007162 | reverse complement strand
GGGTCGTGTCATCGTCGTCGGCGGTGTACTTGGTGCCCGAGCGAGGCCGGCGCTCGTCACGACCCGGGCCGCGCGCCGCGGCGCGCGGCCCCTCAGGCGAAGGGCTGGTACCCATAGGCGAGAGCAATCCCCTCAAGCGAGCGGCCGAGAAGGTCTCCGACGCGCTGCGCGGCGACCACACGGGCCCCGTCGGCGACGTCCCCGGCAAGCCGGGGCCCGATTCTCCCCCGGTCGCGGAACCGACCGAGGCGCGTGGTCCGCTGCCGCCGAAGCCGGACCAGAGCGGCCCGGACACCTACTCGCCGACCGGGCAGCCGACCGGGGCCGGCCGGGACCGGGTGGCACAGGCGGGCAGTCATCTCACGGACGCCCAGGGGCATCGCCGCCCCGACACCGACCACTCGCTGAAGGCGGGCCCGCGCGGTCCGGTCCTGTTGCAGGACCACCATCTGCGCGAGAAAATCATGCACTTCGACCACGAGCGGATCCCGGAGCGGGTGGTGCACGCCCGGGGCGCCGGCGCGCACGGCGTGTTCCAGAGCTACGGGACGGCCGCCTCGGTGACGAAGGCGGCGTTCCTCGCCAAGGACGTCCAGACACCGGTCTTCGTACGGTTCTCCACCGTGCTCGGGTCCCGGGGATCGGCCGACACGGTACGGGACACCCGCGGCTTCGCCACCAAGTTCTACACCGGCGAGGGCGTCTTCGACCTGGTCGGCAACAACATGCCGGTCTTCTTCATCCAGGACGCCATCAAGTTCCCGGACGTCGTGCACGCCGCCAAACCGCACCCGGACCGGGAGATCCCGCAGGCGCAGAGCGCGCACGACACCTTCTGGGACTTCGTCACGCTGCACACCGAGGCCACCCACCACACGCTGTGGAACATGTCCGACCGGGGCATCCCGCGGTCGTACCGGACCATGGAGGGCTTCGGCGTGCACACCTTCCGCCTGGTCGACGCCAAGGGTGCGACCATGCTCGTGAAGTTCCACTGGAAGCCGAAGCTCGGCGTGCACTCCCTGGTGTGGGAGGAGGCGCAGATCATCAACGGCGTCGACCCGGACTTCCACCGCCGGGACCTCGCCGACGCCATCGAGGCGGGCGCCTACCCCCAGTGGGAGTTCGGCATCCAGACCTTCCCGGACACCGAGAACCAGACCTTCGAGGGCATCGACCTCCTCGACCCGACCAACCTGGTCCCCGAGGAGCTCGCGCCGGTGCAGCCGATCGGGCTGCTGACCCTCAACCGCAACCCGTCGAACTTCTTCGCGGAGACCGAGCAGGTCGCCTTCCACGTCGGCCACCTGGTGCCCGGCATCGACGTCACCGACGACCCGCTGCTCGCCGGCCGCCTCTTCTCCTACCTCGACACCCAGATCACCCGTCTCGGCGGCCCCAACTTCGCCCAGCTGCCGATCAACCGGACGCACGCGCCCGTCAACGACATGCTGCGCGACGGCATGCACCAGACCGCCGTGCACCGGGGCGTCGCCCCCTACCGCCCCAACTCCCTCGACGGCGGCTGCCCGTTCGCCCCGGGCGCGGACCTCGGCGCATACGTCGAGGCCCCGGTGTCCGTCCCCGCTTCGAGGAAGGTACGGGAAGCACCGGAGTCGTTCGCGGACCACTTCAGCCAGCCTCGCCGGTTCTGGCTCAGCATGAGCCCGGTGGAACGCGAGCACATCATCGGCGCCTACACCTTCGAACTCGCCAAGTGCTACGAACCGGCCGTCAGGGAACGCGGGCTCCAGGTGCTCGCCAACATCGACCCGGAACTGTGCGCGCAGGTCGCCGCCGGTCTGGGGCTGCCCGCGCCGGAGCCGACCGTGCCGCTCGCCGACGTGGCGCCCAGCCCCGCGCTGTCCCAGATCGGCCGGACCTGGCCCACCGAGGGCCGGATCGTCGGCATCGTCACCGGCCCGGACGGCGACCTGGACGGCGTACGCGCCGTGCGGGACGCCGTGGACGCGGCGGGCATGGTGCCGCTGGTGGTGGCCCCGACCGGGGGTTTCCTGGGAGACGGCGACGGCGAGCTGCCGGTGCACCGCACCTACGCCACCGCCCGGTCGGTGGAGTTCGACGCCGTCCTGGTCGCCGGCGCGCCGGGCCTCGGTGACGACGCGTACGGTGCCCGGGACGCCAAGGCGGGTACGGGCAACGGCCACCGGCCCGGCCACGACCCCCGGGTGGCGCTGCTGCTGAACGAGACCTTCCGGCACGGCAAGGCGATCGGCGGCTGGAAGGGCGCCGAGACCGCCCTGGAAGGGGCGGGCGTGCCCGCCGACGCGCCCGGCGTGATCGTGGGCGACGGCGGCCCGGAAGCCCTTCAGCAGGTCATCGCCCTCCTGGGCGAACACCGCGTCTGGGAACGCTTCCCCGCCCAGGTATGACGCCCTGGCGGCGGGCCCCGGACCGGGGTCCGCCGCCGGCACGCGGGTCGCGTTCGGCCGTTCCGATGTGGGGTGCCGGGTACTCGTGCGGGGCCGTCGCATCGTGCGGGCGGCAGGAAGCGAGGCAGCGAGCCATGACGACATCGATGCCGGGGACCCGCCCCGGGGTCCGCCGGGTCCGCACGGACCTGCTCGGGATCTACCTCAACGACCACCTCGCCGGGGCCACCGCCGGGACCGGACGCGCCCGGTTCATGTCCCGGTCGCACAGTGACCCGCCGTTCGCGGAACCGCTGCGGAACCTCGCGGGCGAGATCACCGAGGACCGTACGAGTCTGCTGCGCATCATGCGCGGCCTCGGCATACCGGCACGCCGGTACACGGTCGCGGCGGCCGGTGTGGCCGAGCGGCTCGGGCGGCTCAAGAGCAATGGGCGCCTCGTGCGGCCGTCCCCCCTGACGCTGGTCGTCGAACTCGAGTTCCTCCGGCTCGGGGTGACGGGCAAGGAACTCGGCTGGCGGACCCTGCGGTCCCTGGCCGAGGCCGACGACCGCCTCGACGAGCGGGAGCTCGACCGGCTGCTCGCACGGGCCGAACAGCAGCTGAGCACCCTGGAGGAGCTCCGGGTCAGGGCCGTGCGGAACGTGTTGCTCACCGGCTGACGGCGGAGTCGGGGCGAGCGCGTTCCAGGGCCGCGAGCAGGTGTCCCGAGGCGCTGCGCAGCGTTGCCTGTTCGGCGTCGAGGGCTCCTGGTGAGGCGAGGCGGTCGATGAGCTCCCGGTGGGCCCGGCGCGCGGCGTCGAGTCCGGCCGGCTCGCCGTGGTGCGGGCCCTGCTCGTGGGGCCCCACCGCGAGGGCGGCGGCGCGCAGGAACGCCAGGAGCGGATCGCGGGCGTCCGGGGGGACGGCCTCAGGGCGCGTCTCGATGTCCATGAGGGAGCGCATCAGCGCGAGCAGCCGGTCGGTGATGTCGTACCACGCGGTGTCCGCCACGGCGGGCGGCGGTGCGCCCACCGGTTCGGGGTCCGTGTGGCGCCGCAGCCGTCGCAGGGGGTTGAGCCGCAGGCTTTCGTCGGACCAGCGGCGGGCCGCCCGCAGATCGGTGAGGACGTCGCCCAGCCAGCGGGCCCGGTCGTCCCAGTCGTCCGGCTCGTCCGTCGCCTCCCCCTCGGCCAGCCGGTCCGCGGCGTCGGTGAGCAGCCGGGCGCTCTCGGCGGCCAGCTGGTGCCGCAGCCTCCGGACCCGGCGGTCGTGGACGGGGGGCAGCACGAGAGCGTTGACGCTCAGGCCCACCACGGCCCCGAGAGCGGTCTCCAGCAGCCGGTGGACGATGTCCATCGGTCCGTAGGTGCCGTAGGCGATGACGAACAGGGCGGCGGTGGGGGCGTAGAGCCCCTGGGCGCCGAAGCGGGCGTACGTGCCCAGGAGGACGGTGGCCGGCAGGGCGAGGGCGAGCGCGGCCAGGGTGTCGCCGGTGACGACCCCCGCGAGGGCGGCCAGCAGGGTGCCCAGCACGACCACGGCGAACTGCTGCAACGCCGAGACGAGGGAACGGTAGACGGTGTCCTGGACGAGGAAGAGGGCGGTCCACGGCGCCAGGAGGGCGAACGGGGCGTGCCACCACCAGCCGGCCAGCGCCCAGGCGAGGACCGCGGCGGCCGCCGCCTTCAGCGACTGCACCGCCGTCTCCCGCTCCGGGCCGCGCTCGGTCACCGACCTGCGGACCGAGCGGCCGACCGCACGCAGCTCACCGGTGGTGAAGCGGACGAAACTCATGGACCCCCGGTACCTCGTCCGGGCGGGGACAACCACCGGCACCCGCGGGTCGGACGGGGCCTTCGGGGAACTCGGGACCTCGACCCGTCCGCGGTGAGGCGGACGGCAGGACGACAGCGGGACGGGACCGGCATGTCCAGCCCTCGGCAACCCGAGCAGCGGGCCCCGTGACCGTCCGCGAGAACAGCCGAGAGCAGTGAGGAGAAGCGTGATGCCTGCCGGATCGAGTGCCAAGCGGGAACGGCAGTACGAGCACATCAAGAAGAGCGCCCAGGACCGGGGCGAGTCCGCCGGGCGGGCCGAGGAGATCGCCGCCCGGACCGTCGACAAGGAGCGCGCGCGGTCGGGCGAGTCGAAGAGCGCGAGCAAGACCTCGACCCGTGACCCCAAGTCCGCCTCCCAGCGTGGCGGGGAGCGCTCGCACAGCGGTGCGCAGGGCCCGACCAGGGACCAGCTGTACGAAGAGGCCAAGAAGCGCGACATCCACGGCCGTTCCTCGATGACCAAGGAGCAGCTGCAGAACGCGCTCGGCCGCTGAGACCGGGACAGACCTGCCCCGCGGCCACGGGACGACCCCACGGCCGCGGGCGCAGCGCCCGTCAGGGCCTGCCGCCGCTCCGGTGCTCAGGTAGCGCAGGACGGGCTCGGTGAGGCGTTCCCCGGGGAGCACGACGGGGATTCCCGGCGGACAGGGCGTGATCATCAGCAGCTGCTCGGCCCGCTCCAGTACCCGGCCCCGGGACAGCCGGTCGTCCGGTCCTCCGTTCCACAGGACGTCACCGTGGAAGACCGCGTCGCCCAGGATCGCCCGGGCCCGCGGGTCGTCGCGACAGCGCGCGAGGGCATCCAGCACGGGTGCTTCGTCATGAGGAGGACGCATGGGGGCCGGAGTTCCCACGACGACCGGCCGTACGCCCGTTGCCCGGTCCTGCGGTGGGGTACCCGGCAGGCATTCGTGCGGGACCGAGCGGGGTGACGGAAGGACGGAGGTGTCATGGCCGCGGGACCTGGTGCCGGGCACGAACGGCGGCACGTGATCATGTCTGCCGACCGTTCTCTCCCACAGGGAGGTGATGACCATGACAGCTGACCCCTCCGCACGCTCGTCCGGCGACGGCGGCGAACCGTCCGCGGCGGAGGAGAGGCTCCGCGTCATCGAGGCACTCTCCGCCGCGGCCCGGGGCGTCGAGGCGCAGAAGGCGCCGGAGGCGTTGTGCCGTGCCTGCGTGGGGCTGCTGCCGGTCACTGGCGCCTCGGTGTCGATCTCCGGAGGACGGACGGTGCGGGCCACCTGGTGCGTCAGTGACGAGGTGGCGTCGCAGCTCGCGGAGGCGCAGTACACGCTGGGCGACGGCCCGTGTCAGTCCGCGCTGGACGGGGGCGCCCCGGTGCTGGCGGTCGATCTCGGCGGCGGCCCGGACGGCCGACGATGGCCGATCTTCGCACGTCAGGCCGTGGAACTGGGAGTGCGGGCGGTGTTCTCCCTACCGCTGGGCGTGGGCGGCGCGGCGATCGGCACCCTCGATCTGTACCGGGACCGGCCCGGCGGTCTTTCGGACCGCGAGCTGGGCATCGCCCTGTGGGCACGGGACGCGGTCACGTTCGCCGTGATGGATCTGCATTCCCGCCACGACATGGGCGAACGGGCGCCCGAAGAGGGGGTGGCGTCGTGGGTGGAGGCGTCCGAGGCCGAGCACAGCGAGGTCTACCAGGCGATCGGCATCATGATGGTGCAGCTCGACGCGGACCCGGAGGAGGCTCTGGACCGTATGCGGGCCCGTGCCTTCGTCGACGGACGTACGGTCACCGAGGTGGCCCGGGACGTCGTCGCCCGCAGGACCCGCTTCCGGCCGGAGGCGGACGGCGGGCCTGGCGACCAGCAAGGCCGGCGTGACACCGGCGACGACGGACCGGACGATGAACGGTCATGAACCGCGAACAGCAGCAGGGCTTCCGCACCCGGCACGCCACCGTCCTGGCCGCCAGTGACCGCGGTGGCCGGCGTTTCGTCGTGGGGCTGGGGGCAACCCGGTGGGACAGGCGACGCACAGAGAGAAGATGAGACGCCGTGACCAGGCGAACCGCAGAGAAACCGGCCCTCCGAGTGACGAAGACCGGCTGGGCGAAGGCACGTCGCCTCCCGCGCAAGGGGGTACGTACGTGCGTCGCGGCGGTGGCTGACCGGAGTGCCTCACCGGGCGCGCGCGCCGGCACCGAGTGGAACATCGTCAGGGGCGACGACTGAGCCGTCTACGCGTGTCCCCGCCCCTGGCACACCGTCTCCCGCCGCGCGTCCGACCGGCCCCCGTCCTGCGGCCGGTCACCGGCCCCGCGTACTCGCGAGACGGCGGCGGTCAGCTCCCGCCGGACCCGTTCCGGCAGCGACACGCCCTCCACGGTCGTCACCACGTCCCTCGCCAGCTGATGCAGTTTGATGTTGGTGTGCTGCGACGCCGTGACCAGCACCTCCCACGCCTGCTCGGCGTTCAGCCCGAAGCCGGCCATGAGGATGCCGCGGGCCAGGTCTATGTCCGGGCGCGTCCGCAGAGCCCGCCTGAGCTGGACGACCTCGGTCTGGAGCAGGCCTTCGAACCCGACTGCGGCCGGGCCGGAGGAGTCACCCCGGGCCACGAAGAGGGAGTAGGTGTCCGTGTACGTCAGCAGCCGTTCCGCGGCCGGACTGGCGGCGGTGAGGGCGACCGTCTTGTCCATCGTGGCGGCCTGACCCCGCACGGCCAGCAACACGTTGAGCGCGGAGCAGTCCGCGAACGTCAACCCGGAAAGGTCCAGGTCCACGCCCTCGGCGGCGCGCCCGAGGGCGTCGTGCAGAGCGTGCTGGAGGTCCCGGCTGTCGTCGAGGCGGTACTCACCGCCCACGGCGACGGTCACCCGCTTCCCGGCC
>NZ_JBEYFC010000463.1:0-7134 GCF_040634175.1 Streptomyces sp. NPDC007162 | reverse complement strand
CCGAAGGCGGCCGTGCGCTGGCCGGTGCCATCACCTCCCTGATGACCGGCACGGCGTACAAGCGCTCCGCCGAGCAGCACCGCCTCGATGTGGGCCGTCGTACGCGACGTCAGCGAACTGCGGCGCAGCCAGCGGACGGTGCACGAGACCCGGGACTCGCTGCAGCGTCACCAGCAGCGCGCCCGGACCGAGCGGCAGTTCGCCGTGGAGCTGCAGGAAGCCGTGCTGCCGCCGGGCCGCGGCGCTCTGCGGCTCCCGCGCCGCGGCCCGGGCACCCTGGAGGTCGCGGCCCGCTGCCTTCCGTCCGGGAGCAGCGCCCTGCTGGGCGGCGACTGGTACGACGCGCTGGAACTGCCCGACGGCGACACCCTGCTCAGCGTCGGCGACCTCACGGGGCACGGGGTCGCCGTCACCTCGGGCATGGCGATGCTGCTGGGCGCCGTACGCGGGATGGCGATGGCCGGGGCCCCGCCTGCTCATCTCATGTCCCTGCTCAACCAGTTACTCGACGCCACCGTGCAACCCGCGCTGGGCAGCGCGGTCTGCTGCCGCTACCGCCCCGCCACCCGTGTCCTGACCTGGGCACAGGCAGGACACCCCGCCCCACTGCTGTTCAGCGGCGGGACGGGGTGCCTGCTCAGCGCGCCGGACGGCGTACTGCTCGGCGCCACCTCGGGGGCCGGTTACGGGCAGGCCGAAGTGACCCTGGAACCGGGCGACCTGCTTCTGCTGTACACCGACGGACTGGTGCCCGGGCGCAGCGGAACCGATTCCCTGGACTCCCTCCTCGGACTGGCCCCGCGGTTCAGGGCGGCGCGCACCGCCCAGGACTGTGTCGCGGCCGTGGTCGAGGAGTTCGGCGAGTGCGAACGCGCGGACGAGGCCTGCGTGCTGGTCGCCAAGGTGGGCGAGTAGGGGCGCGGGCAGTGCGGATGGGTGCGGAGCCTATGCCGGTGCGCTGGTGCCCGCGCCCGTCCCCTTGCTCCTGGTCCTGGGCAGGGCGAACTTGATCTCCTCCCGCAGTTCCTGGATCTTCGGATAGCCGGCGTACTCGGCGGTGAGCCGGTACATCTGGCGCAGCCGGTCCCAGGTGCGGTGGGAGGAGTTCGATCCCATCGACACCAGGGCCAACCGCGCGTAGTGGCCCGCCTGTTCGGGGTCGTCCGCGATGAAGCAGGCGGAGGCCATGGACAGGAAGTCGAAGATCTTCGACCGCTCCTGCTTGCCGCCGGCCCTGAGTGTCAGGGCCTTCTCCGCGTAGTGCCGGGCGTGCACGGCGGCGCTCGGATCGTGGTCTGCCAGCGTCCGGTACGCCAGGGCCTGCATGCCGTACAGATCCGCTTCGTTGAACATCTGCATCCAGCTCGGCGGCGGCACGTCGCTGCGGTCCGAGACGAAGAGGCTCTCCGCCTGGCCGAGGGTGCGGCGCATGGCCTGCCCCCTGCCCATCGACGCCTGTGCCCAGGCCTCGATGGTGTGGAACATCGCCTGGGTGCGCGGCAGCACCTCCTGGCCCGAACCGGAATGGGCGAGCTTCATCAGGTCGAGTGCTTCGTCGGGCCGGCCGATGTGCACCATCTGGCGAGCCGCTCTGGAGAGCGCCTCCCCGGCACGCGGCCGGTCGCCGCCCTCACGGGCCGCGTGGGCGGCGATGACGAAGTACTTCTGGGCCGTGGGTTCCAGGCCGACGTCGTGCGACATCCAGCCGGCGAGCACGGCGAGGTTGGCGGCGACGCCCCACAGGCGCCGCTGGAGATGGTCGGGGTGACGGTAGGCGAGCATGCCGCCCACCTCGTTGAGCTGTCCCACCACGGCCTTGCGTTGCAGCCCGCCGCCGCGGGCCGCGTCCCAGGCACGGAACACCTCGACGGAGCGCTCCAGTTCCTCGATCTCCTCGGACCCGATGGGGGCGGCCTCGTAGCGGTCGAACCCGGCGGGGTCGGCGTGCAGGGGGTCGTCGAGGACGGGGGCGTCGGCCCTGAGGGTGGGGTCGGTGTGCAGCCAGTCGTACATGGCGGTGGTGAGTACGGATCCCGCGGTGAGCGCGGCACCCGCACCCACCAAGCCGCGTCGGTTGAGCATGAGGTCCATTCCCGTGAATTCGGTGAGGACCGCGGCGGTTCGTTCGGGCGCCCACGGCATGCCGTCGGGATGTTCCGCTTTCCCGTCGTCCGGCCGTTTTCCCGTACGCCCGTGCCGTACCAGACCGAGGTCCTCGATGGTCACGACACGGCCGAGACGCTCGGTGAACAGGGCCGCCAGCACCCGCGGCACCGGATCGCGCGGGATCTCTCCCGTGTCGATCCACCGCCGCACCCGGGAGGTGTCGGTCGACAGCTGGGGGTGGCCCATGGCCGCCGCCTGCCGGTTGACCA
The DNA here is from genome assembly GCF_040634175.1 of Streptomyces sp. NPDC007162. Classification (NCBI taxonomy): domain Bacteria; kingdom Bacillati; phylum Actinomycetota; class Actinomycetes; order Kitasatosporales; family Streptomycetaceae; genus Streptomyces; species Streptomyces sp. NPDC007162. Next base: position 4,759 of record NZ_JBEYFC010000463.1, on the reverse strand, counting down.
GCCTCGCGAGTTCGCCCTTGGACCAGCCGGCCAGGCCGAACAGATCCGAGAGACGGGTGTTGGGTTGTCCGCTCACGTCAAGCCCCCAGGTTCTCGGCTGAGTTGACAGTAGCCCCGTGCAGGTTGCCGGGCGACTATTCGCCACGGTTCGCCAGGGTGCGCCAGATGGTGTGCCACTGGGCGACGGGTGTCAGGTAGGAACGCGCCACCCCGACCCGGTCGCCACTCGACGGGCCCACTCCCCAGGGTGAGCCCGGGCGGCCGGGACGGGTTGGGCGTGAGAACTTCTCACAGGACTTCTCAGGCAGGCACTGCAGGTACACGAAGGGATCTGTATCACCCATGTACGCAGCATCGTCCTCCGTGTCCGCCCCGCCCCGGCCGCTGCGCCCCCGACCGGCGGGCGGCGGACCCTATCTCGACCCCGCCCGCACGGGGGCCGCCGTTCCGGTCGTGGGCCGGCCACGGCGCCCGGCGGGTCTGGGCACCCAGCCCCTCAGCGGGAGACTCGACCTGTCCGGCCCGCAGGGCGCGCAACTGCGCACCGCGATCGCCTCGGTGCACCGGATCTGCCCGGAGTTCGCTCCGGTCCAGGTACTGCGGCGCACCGGGCGGTCCGTGATCCTCGTCGGCACGACGGGGCGCAGCACGGCCGTGGCGAAGTGCCTCCTGGACCACTCCCCCGCCTGGGCGGAGCGGACCCGTCACGAAATAGCCGCATACCGCTCGTTCGTCCGCACGGGCACGGCGGGAAAGGCCCGCCCCAGCTCCTCCGCGGTCCGCCGGGCCCCGACCACCTGGGCGCGCAGGCGGAAGCCGCCGCACGCCGGGCAGTGCCAGTCGCTCTCCTCGCGCCCGCACCACCCGCATCGCAGCGCACCCGCGTCCCGTGCCTCCAGCGGCCCGGCGCAGTGCCGGCAGCGCGCCGGCTCCCGGCACTGGGCGCAGGCCATCCGCGGCACGTAGCCGCGCCGGGGCACCTGGACCAGGACCGGTCCGTGCCGCAGGCCGTCCCGTACGGCCTGCCAGGCGAGCGTCGGCAGCCGGGCGGCCCGTGCCGCCTCGTCCCGCGCGAGGTCGCCGTCCCCGACCGTGCGGACGAGGGGCGCGGTCCGCCGCACCTGCTCCCGGCCGGCCACCAGGGGGCGCGCCCAGCCGTTCTCCACCAGCTGCGCGGCCTCCACCGTGCAGCTCCGGCCGCCCAGCAGGAATGCGCACTTGTCCAGTGCCGCGCGCAGCAGCAGCACGTCCCGGGCGTGCGGCTGGGGAGCGTGCGGCTCGCTGTGGCTGTCGTCCCCGTCGTCCCAGACGGCGACGAGTCCGAGGTCCCGTACGGGCGCGAACATGGCGGCCCGGGTCCCCACCACCGCCCGTACGGCCCCGCGGCTGACGGCCAGCCATTGCGTGTACCGCTTCTCCGGCCCGGCATCGGCGGTGAGCAGCGCGTGCCGCCCCGCGCCGAGGACATCGGTCAGCGCGGCATCGACCCGCGCGGCGGACCGCCCGTCCGGTACGACGACGAGCGCACCGCGTCCCGAGGCGAGCGTGGCGGCGACGGCCCGGGCGACCTCCTCGCTCCAGTGCGGCCCGGGCAGGGCGTTCCACACCGCGCGCGGGGCGCCGCCGGAGGCAAGCGACTCGATGAAGGCGGAGCCGTGCTCGTACCGCGCCCAGGAACCGGGGTCCGGTGCCTCGGGCGGCGGCAGGGGTTCGGGCGAGGGCCGCTTCTCCGCCCGCGCGCTGCGCGGTGGCACGGCGAGCTGGAGTACGTCGGCGAGGCTCCCCGCGTACCGGTCGGCGACGGCCCGCGTCAGCCGCAGCAGTTCCTCGCTCAGTACCGGCTCGGGCGACACCACCTGCGCCAGCGCGGCCAGCGGCCCGGAGTAGTCGGACTCGTCGAGCCGCTCGACCAGGAAGCCGTCGATGAGGCCCCCGCCCTCCCGGCGGCCGTCCCGCACCCGGTTCCGGCCGGCCCCGAACCGGACCCGGACCCGCACCCCGGGCTGTGCGTCGGCGTCCAGCTCGGCGGGGACGGCGTAGTCGAAGTACCGGTCGAGATGCAGCACGCCCTTGTCCACCAGCACGCGCGCCACCGGCAGCCGCTCGGCGAGCGCGGCCCCCCGCCAGGTCCGCGGCTTGGCCCGGGGCACCTTGGCTCCCCGTACGCTCTCGCGGATGAGCGCGAGCTGCTCCGGCCGCGCCCCCTCGGCGCCCCCGCTCCCCTGCCCGTTCTCGCTGCTCACGCTTGCATTCTTACCAAACGCGACTGACAGCGGCCGGGAAGTTCCTACGCCGGATGATGCCGATCCTGGTGCTGATGCTGCTGGTCAACAACCTGGACCGGACGAACGTGGGGTTCATCCAGGACGAGCTGCGCGCGGACGTCGGGGTCAGCGCGACGGAAGTTCGGCGCCGAGGGCACCCTGTCGGTCGTCCCACCGCACGACGACGCCGGCTCCCGCAACCACCTTCCGGTGGTCACGGGAGCCGGTGTCAACTGCTCCAGCGCTGTGGGCCTCAGAGGCCGGCGGCCTTGCGCAGGGCCTCCACCCGGTCGGTCTTCTCCCAGGTGAACTCGGGAAGCTCACGGCCGAAGTGACCGTACGCCGCCGTCTGGGCGTAGATCGGGCGGAGCAGGTCGAGGTCGCGGATGATGGCGGCCGGACGCAGGTCGAAGACCTCGTCGATCGCCTTCTCGATCTTCTCGTGGTCGATCTTGGCGGTGCCGAAGGTCTCCACGAACAGACCCACCGGCTCGGCCTTGCCGATCGCGTAGGCGACCTGGACCTCGCAGCGGGCGGCCAGACCCGCCGCGACCACGTTCTTGGCGACCCAGCGCATCGCGTACGCGGCCGAGCGGTCGACCTTGGACGGGTCCTTGCCCGAGAAGGCACCGCCACCGTGGCGGGCCATACCGCCGTAGGTGTCAATGATGATCTTGCGGCCGGTCAGACCCGCGTCGCCCATCGGGCCGCCGATCTCGAAACGGCCGGTCGGGTTGACCAGCAGCCGGTAGTTCTCGGTGTCCAGCTTGATGCCGTCCTCGAGCAGCGCCTTCAGCTCCGCCTCCACCACGAACTCGCGGATGTCGGGGGCGAGCAGCGACTCCAGGTCGATGTCCGAGGCGTGCTGGCTGGAGACCACGACCGTGTCGAGACGGACGGCCTTGTCACCGTCGTACTCGATGGTGACCTGGGTCTTGCCGTCAGGGCGCAGGTAGGGGATGGTGCCGTTCTTGCGGACCTCGGACAGGCGCTTGGACAGGCGGTGCGCCAGGAAGATCGGCAGCGGCATCAGCGTCGGCGTCTCGTCCGTCGCGTAGCCGAACATCAGACCCTGGTCGCCCGCGCCCTGCTTGTCGAGCTCGTCCTCGTCGCCCTCGACCCGCTTCTCGTAGGCCGTGTCCACGCCCTGGGCGATGTCGGGGGACTGCGCGCCGATCGACACCGAGACGCCGCAGGAGGCGCCGTCGAAGCCCTTCTTCGACGAGTCGTAACCGATCTCGAGGATCTTGTTGCGGACCAGCGTCGCGATGTCCGCGTACGTCTTGGTCGTGACCTCGCCGGCCACGTGCACGAGGCCGGTGGTGATCAGCGTCTCGACGGCGACCCGCGAGGTCGGGTCCTCGCGCAGAAGCGCGTCGAGAATGGTGTCGCTGATCTGGTCAGCGATCTTGTCGGGGTGGCCCTCGGTCACGGACTCCGAGGTGAACAGGCGACGGGACACAACGCTCCCTGGGGTTGCAGCGGCTGCTGGCTGATCATTGGCGGACGACACGGGGGCTGCACCCGGGCGTCGTCCGAGAACAGTTTATCGGTCGCACTCTGCCGCGGGCCCACCTGTCTCGACACTCGGAAGTGCTGTGACCTGCGGCACGGGCATTCTGCCCAATGGTCGGCGGCCTTGGCCAGAGCCACCGCACCGTAATGCGACCTCCCGGAAAGTTGACAAATGGCCAGAAAAAGTTAACCCAAACGGGCCGCCGCCAGATCCCACACCACGTCGGCGAGCGCCTCCTTGGGCCCGTGCGGCACCGGTGTCTCACTGCCGTCGGCGCCGAGCACCACGGCCTCGTTCTCCTCGGAACCGAAGGTCTTGCGCTCCCCCACCTCGTTCACGACGAGCAGGTCGCAGCCCTTGCGGGCCAGCTTGGCGCGGCCGTTGGCGAGGACGTCGTCGGTCTCGGCGGCGAAGCCGACGATCACCTGTCCGGGCCGCGCCCGGTCGGCCGAGATCTCCGCGAGGATGTCCGGATTCCGCACCAGCACGATCGGCTCGGGCTCCTGGCCGTCCTTTTTCTTGATCTTCCCGGCCGCGTAGACCGCGGGCCGGAAGTCGGCGACGGCCGCGGCCATCACCACGGCGTCGGCGTCCGCGGCGGCCTTCAGCACCGCCTCGCGCAGCTGTACGGCCGTGCCGACCGGGACGACGTCCACACCCGCCGGGTCCGGCAGGCCGGTGGTGTTCGCGGCCACCAGGGTCACCCGGGCGCCCCGGGCGGCGGCCGTACGGGCGAGGGCGTAACCCTGCTTGCCCGAGGAGCGGTTGCCGAGGAAGCGGACGGGGTCGAGGGGCTCCCGGGTGCCGCCGGCGGAGACAACGACGTGGCGGCCCTTCAGGTCGGGCTCGGCGACGCCCCGGGCCAGGACCCGGCGGCAGACCTCGAAGATCTCCCCCGGGTCGGGCAGCCGTACTGGTCACCGCTCTTGCCGGAGCCGGGGCCGACGCCGTCGAGCTTGAGGAAGTCGTAGCCCCAGCC
>NZ_JBEYFC010000462.1:0-7142 GCF_040634175.1 Streptomyces sp. NPDC007162 | reverse complement strand
GGTACCGGGACGGACGGCGACCGAATCGCCACCGAGGTGATGCGGCTGGCCATCGACGGGATGCTGGAGGAACTCGAGCCCAACCTCTGGGAGCACGACCTGCAGCGCCTGGTCGACTTCGGCCACTCCTTCTCCCCCGCCGTCGAGATGGAGGCGCTGCCGGAGTTGCTGCACGGCGAGGCGGTCTGCATCGACATGGCGCTCAGCTCGGTCCTCGCCCACCGGCGCGGCCTGCTCGACGAGACCGAGCTGCACCGCGTCCTCGGCGTCATGGCTGACCTCGGCCTGCCGACCTGGCACCCGGTGTGCACCACCGAACTCATCGCCCGCGGCCTTGACGACACGGTGCGCCACCGCGACGGCAAGCAGTTACTGCCGCTGCCCGACGGCATCGGGCACGTCCGCTTCGTCAACGATGTCACCCGCGACGAACTCGACACCGCTGTGGATGCGCTGCGCGACATCGGCGCCCTCATGGCGCGGACGTCCCTCTCCGCCGGCCGGGAGGTCTGAATGGACGGCGTACGCGCAGTACTGCTGGCCGGTGGCGAGGGCCGCCGGATGGGGCCCCTGGGACAGGGTCGGCTCAAGCCCCTGGTGCCGTTCGGAGGCACCAGTCGGCTCATCGACTTCAGCCTCGCCAACACCCGCGCCTCCGGCTTCCACGAGGTGCTGCTGCTGTCGCAGTACGAGGAACGACAGCTCATGGACGACCTGCACACCGTGTGGAACCGCACCGCCGACGGCTTCCGGGTGCATTTCGGACCGTACGACGCCGCGTACCAGGAGGCCACCGGGCCACTTCCGCACACCCTGCCGGAACGGACCTGGCCGGAGGAACGCGGCACCGCCGACGCCCTGCTCCGCAAGGCGCGCTACGTCTTCGGCCCGGGCACCTCCGAAGTGATGGTCCTGCACGCCGACCACGTCTACCGCTTCGACTACCGTGACATGATCCGACGGCACCGCGCCGACGGCGCCGCGCTGACCGTCTCCTACCAGCGCATAGAACGACGCTGGGTGCACCTGTTCGGCATGGTGGGTTTCGACGGGGCCGGCCATCTGACCGAGTTCGTGGAAAAGCCCCAGCACCCCACCAGTGACTTGGTGTTCGCCGCGTTCTGTGTCTTCGATGCACCCACCCTGCACCGCTACCTCGAACGCCTCGACGGTACCGACTGGCAGCACGACATAAGCCGGGACGTCATCCCCGCCATGCTGGCCGCCGGCGAACGCATCCGCGGTTACGAGGTCACCGGCTACTGGGAGGACATCGGAACCATCGAGCGTTACCACCGCGCCCACCTCGGTCTGCTCGCCGCCCCACCCACCCTCACCCTGGCCGACCTGCCGAACACCGTCCGCCCCGACGTCCCCCGCCGGTACGTCGGCCACGAGGGTGGCGTGCACGCCAGCATCGTGGCCGACGATCTGGTCAACGAAGGGCACATCGAGCACTGCGTGGTCTACCCCGGCGTGCACGTCGAACCCGGCGCCCAGGTCCGCGACTGCGTCCTGCTGCCGGGGACCCGCGTCCCGGCGGGCACCGACCTCGCCACCGCCATCGTGCTGGAGAACGGCACCGTGCAGCACTGCGGACCCGCCGCGGCCCTCGGAGGTGTCAGCCGGTGACCAGCGCACCCCCGGCCACGGTCGGTCCCCGCGGGTACGTCGTCGCCGACCTCGGAGGCACCACCCTGCGCCTGGGCCGCACCACCGACGGCGCCCTGGACACCGCGTCCGTACGCCGCATACCCACCGAAGGCATCGGCTGCCACCGCGCGCTGCCGCCCCAGGCTCTGCAGGACCGGATCGTCGACCAGCTCGTCGGTGAACTGGAGCAGTACCTGCGCTCCCCGCACGGGGCCGGCGCGGACGCCGTCGGTGTCTCTTTCGCCGGACCCCTGACCAAGAACGGCACGGTCCTCGCTGGTCCCACCCTGTGGGGCGGCGCGGCCGCACCGCTGCCAATCCGCGACATCCTCACACGGCGGCTCCCCGTCCCCGTCGTCGTCGCCAACGACATCACTGCCGCGGCCTGGCGCTATGCCGCCACCGAAAGCGATCCCTTCTGCCTCATCACCGTCAGCTCCGGCATCGGGCACAAGGTGTTCCGGCACGGCGAGGTGCTCGTCGACGACGCCGGACACGGCGGAGAGATCGGGCACTGGCGCGTCGATCCCCGCGAGGACGCCGTCCCCTGCGAATGCGGCGGACGCGGCCACCTCGGCGGCATCGCCTCGGGCCGCGGGGTCCTGCTGGCTGCCCGCCGCGCCGCCGACGACGACCCGCGCGGCTTCGCCTCCTCCGCGCTCGCGGTACCCGCCGCCCACCACCCGAGCGGCATCACCAACCAGGCCCTCGCCCAGGCCGTCCGCGCCGGCGACCCCTTCGCGACCGGGGTGCTCAGCACCTGCCTGCTGCCCCTGGCCCAGGCCGTGAACTGTGTCTTCACCGCGATCGGCATCCGCCGGTACCTCTTCATCGGCGGATTCGCCACGGCCGTCGGCCCCGACTTCATCCGGCTGCTGGGAGACCAGCTCACCCGGCTGGGCTGCTTCGGGATCGACGAACCGCAGATCCGCGACATGCTCGCCCTGGGCGCGGCCGACGACGACCACTGTCTGATCGGCATGGCCAGGATGATCGCCCACACCCTGCCGGCGACTGCGGGCACCGGAGGTGACCGGTGAAGGTCCTGATCGTCGGCAGCGGCTTCGTCGGCCGAGCCATCGCCCGCGGCCTCCTCCTCCACGGGCACGAGGCCGTACTCGCCTCTCGCACCCCGCCCTTCAACGATGGCTCCCCCACCACCCCCCTCTGGACCGCCCTGGACGTCGTCGTGCCCGGCGCGTTCGCCGCCGTCCTGGAGCGCACCGGCGCCGACAGCGTCGTCCTCGTGCACGGCCCCTCCGACGTCACGTGGTGCGAGAGCCATCCGCGGGAGACGATGGCAGGCCACGCCGGCGCGGCCCGCCTGGTCGCCCGGGCGGTCGGCGAACGCCGGGTGGTACTCGTCTCCACCGACAACGTCTTCGACGGCACCGCCGTCACCTCGACCGAATCCGCCTCCCCTAACCCCGCCAATGCCTACGGACGCGCCAAGCTCGCTGCCGAGGACATCCTGTCCGCTCTCCCCGATGTCGTCCTGCTGCGGGTCAGCCTGATCTACGGCTGGGAAGCCGCCGACACCCCCAAGTGGCTGAACTTCTTCGCCGCCTGTGTCCACCGGCTGCAGGCCGGCGAGACGGTGCGCGCCCCCCACGACCAGTGGACCACTCCCGTCCTGGTCGACGACGTCGCCGAAGCCACCCGCGCCCTGCTCGCCGCCCCCGCCGTGCCCCGTCTGGTGCACCTGGGCGGCCCGGACCGCATCTCCCGCGCCGACTGGGCCGCCGACATCGCCGCCGGTCTCGGCCTGCCCGCCGCGCGGGTCGTCCCCGAGCCCCGCGCCGACGGCCGCTACGCCCACCGGCCGCCGTCCACTTGTCTGTCCAGCGAGCTGCTCGCCACCCACCCCGCGACCGCGGCACTGAGGCCGCGCCCGGTCCACGAGGCCACCCAGCTCCTACTCAACCACCTTGTCCTCCCGCAGCCGAGGAGCACCACGTGACCGCGAACACGGCAGCGCACGTGGCCGGTCCGGCGGCCGGCGTGCCCACCGCCCGCCGGATCGACCACTTCGCTCTCACCGTCCCCGACCTGGACGCCGCCATCGGCTACACGGTCGACGTACTCGGTGGCGAACTCGTCTACCGGCTGCCCCCGCTCGCACACGACGACGACTGGATGCGCGAGCACCTCGACGTGCATCCCCGGGCGGCCGCTGAGATCGCCCTGGTGCGCCTGGGTCCCACCACCAACCTGGAGCTCTTCCAGTACACCGCGCCCGACCACATCGCTCGACCGCCCCGCCCGCACGACCCGGGCGCCCTGCACTTCAGCCTGTACGCCGACGATGTCGACGCGGCGCTGGCGGCACTGCACGCCCGCGGCCACGGCCACGCCCTCGGTCCGGTCCGCACCGTGCCCGGCCCGTCGGCCGGTGCGCGCTGGGTCCGTCTGCGCACCCCCCTGGGCGTCCCGCTCGAACTGCGGTCGGTGCCCTCCCACGCACCCTGCGCCGCCCGCCGTCACACCCCCGCCGGCCCCTGGACCAACCGCGACAACGGCACCGCCGCGTCCCGGGCCCTGCCCACGGTCCGGGGTGTGGACCACATCACGTACAGCGTGCCCGACCTGGACGCCGCTGAGGACTTCTTCGTCCGGGTGCTGGGCGCCGAGCCCCTCGGCCGTACCGCGTACGACCTGACCGACCCCCGTCTCGCCGCCGCCCTCGGCGTCCCGGCCGGCGGCGTCCTGCACCGGTCGGCTCTGCGGGCCGGACCCACCGACAACATCGAACTCGACTGCTACCGGGGCCTGCCCCGTGCCCGTACCCGCCGCCCGCGCAACAGCGACGTCGGCGGCAGCCACCTTGCGCTGTACGTCGACGATGTCGACGCCGCCGCCGCGTACCTGGCCGCCCATCCCGGCTGCGAGGTGCTCGGAGGCCCCGAGACCATCGACGAGGGTCCGCTCGCCGGCGACCGCTGGGTGTACGTCCGCACCTCTGTCGGACTGTATGTCGAGGTGGTCCGCATGCCCGACGGCGAACTCCCCTACGAGCGCGGCACCGCGGCGCGCCGTCGTGCCGCCCACGGCCTTCGGTGGCGGGACCGGTGACCGCGCCCGCGTCCCGCCGCGGCGCCGACGAACGACCAACGGAAAGGACTCCCGTGAGCACCCTGACCCCGACCGACCCGGAGACGCTGGCGGCATCCGTCGTCACCGCGCTCGCCGTGGACGCCGATCCCCAGGCCCGGGAGGCCAGCGTCTTCTACTGGGAACGCGGCCTGGAGTTCCGCAGGGCCGTGGTGGAGGCCGCCGGGCGGACCGGGGACGAGGCTGTCGGCCGTCTCGTCGCCGACCTGCGGGAACGGCCCGCCGACCCCGATGTGCACCATCTGCTGGCCCGGCATCTGGTCAAGTCCGCGGAACAGGGCCCCTCCTCCGCCCTGACGGCCCTCTTCCAGCGGGCATGGCAGGCCGAGGCCAATTCCCGCCTCGGGTACCACCTGGGTCGCGGTTACACCACGACCGGTCAGGACCCCCGCACCCTTCAAAACCTCGGCGCCCGCGCTCCCGGCCGCCGGCTCGGCCCCGGCGACACCCCCGAGGTGCTGGTTGTGATCCCTTTCCGCGACCGCGGTCCCGGGCTGCGCCTGCGCAACCTGCTGGCCTGTCTGCAGGCCCTGCGCGACCAGTCCGCGCCCCGCGGTTTCTACCAGGTCGTGGTCGTGGAGACGGACGAGACCCCTCGCTGGCGCGACACTCTGTTGCCGTACACCGACCACTACCTCTTCGCGTACAAGCCGGGCGCCTTCAACAAGTCCTGGGCGGTCAACGTGGGCGTCGTCAATGCCCCTGGCCGCGCCGAGGTCGTGTGCATCCTGGACGCCGACGCCCTCGCGGACCGCGACTTCATTGCCCGCAACGCCGCCCGTTTTCAGCGGCCCGGTGTGATGGGCCATCTCAGTTATCGCGACATGTGGTGCCTGGACGAGACGTCGACCTCCCGGGCCATCGACCAACGGTTGTGGCAGGGCCACGACCAGCCCGACGTCGAAGGACTGCGCGCCTTCGTCCTGCGCCGGCCTCCGGGGTGCTGCGTCTGGGCGCGTACCAGTGCCTTCCACCGCATCGGCGGCATGGACGAACGCTTCGAGGGCTGGGGCGGCGAGGACAACGACTTCGCCTACCGCATGGACACCCACTCCGCGTTCGACCAATACCACGACCCGCTCCTGCACATGTACCACCCGTCGTCCGCGGTGCTGCGCGAGGACGGCGAACTGGTCAACGCCCACATTCCCGCACTGAGCTGGGGTCCTTCGGCCACGGCCATCGGCGACGCCGAGCGCTTCCTTCGGCAGTCGGCCGGCGCACCGACCGACTGAGCCGGCCCGCACCTGCAGCCTCCTCGACTCCTCTCTGCGAGAAAGGCAGACATCCATGTCACGTCACGTTCCCGTCCTGGATCTGACCGAATGGGCGACGGCCGGTACGGACCGGCGTGCGGCTGCAGCCGCCGAACTCGACGCCTCCCTACGCCAGACCGGCCTGTTCCTGCTGCGCGGCCACGGTGTGCCGGAAGAGCTGACCGACCGGATGCGCGCCGAGGGTCGCGCGTTCTTCGGGCTGCCCACCGAGACCAAGCAGCGGTACTCCGTCGCCCGCCCCTACGACAACGGCTGGCGTGGCCTGGGCGCGCTCGACGTGGGTGCCGTCGACGGCATGTCCGGAAGCCCCGACCTGCACGAGGCGTACCACATGGGACCGGACCACCGCACCGGCGACGCCGCCTTCGACGAAACCTACTACCCGGACAACAAGTGGCCCGAAGAGCAGCCTGCCCTGGGAAGCACTGCGCTGGAGTACACCGGCCACATGACCCGGGTCGCCCACGAGGTACTGGAGGTCCTCGCGATCGTCCTGGGCCTGTCCGAGGACTTCTTCACCGCCAAGTCGCGGCGTGCCACCTGGACCCAGAACGTCAACTGGTATCCGTCCCTGCAAGCCATCGGCGATGTGCGGGAGGGGCAGATGCGGGTCGGACCGCACACCGACTTCGGCACCCTGAGCCTGCTCGACCGCCAGCAGGGCGTCGGCGGTCTGGAGGTGTGGAACGAGGAGGAGGGCTGGTTCAAGCCGCCCTTCGAGGAGGGAACCCTGGTAGTCAACCTCGGCGACCTGATGAACCTGTGGACGGACGGCCGCTGGCGCTCGCTGCGGCACCGTGTCCTCGCCCCGAGCGAGACCGCTCCGGACGAGGAACTGGTCTCGCTGGTCTGCTTCTTCGAGACCGACCCCGACACCGAAGTGGTTCCGCTGGCCGCCCCGGTCGGCGGCGGCGAGGGCATGAGCCCCGTGGTGGCCGGCCCGTACATCCTGGAGAAGGTCGGTGTCACCGTCACCCTCGGATGAGGTGGGGGTTGCGCCCTCGTGGGCGGTATGGGGGTGGCACGGGCCAGTCTGCCGACTCGTTTGGAGAGAACACGCCGGTCCCCCGCCGCCCCGCTCCTCATCGGAATCTCAGGGAT